>JAITXS010000112.1 GCA_031284645.1 Spirochaetaceae bacterium
AAGAATGGAAATCCGGTATGGCGGAGCTTATCAAAACCGCCCTTTTAGACGCAAGCAATGATTTTCTTAACAATATCAAGACGCTGAAAACGGGGATTTCTTCTCCCGATTTTCCGTCAAATTTACTTGAAAGTTCCGTGTTTTTGGACTGCATAGCCCGTTCAATCGCCATTAAAGGGCGTATTGTGGAAGCGGACCCAAAGGAAACTGGAACTGAGAGAGTTCTGCTGAATTTAGGACACACCTTTGGACATGCTTTGGAAGCTTCCCTCGGACTTGGTACTATATCGCACGGGGAAGCGGTTGCGTGGGGCATTTCCCGTTCTGTCGAATTAGGATGCGCCCTGGGGATTACAGAGCAAGAAAGGGCAAAAGAAATCCTTGAGGTACTCAAGGATTTCGGATATGAAACAAGGGCAGGTTATTCTATGGATAAAAAATTTTTTATGGATGCACTCTTAAATGATAAGAAAAAAAAGTCGGGTAAACTCACCTTTATTATTCCAGCTCTTCACGGAGCGCAAGTTGTTTCTTCCGACAAGATAAAGGCGGAATTATTAGAGCAAATTATTTAATTCGGCAGAAAAAGTCTTTGAAATTAAAAGCTTGTTTTTTATTCTATTTTCTCTTATCTTCCGTTGTTCTTTTTGCACAGGAACAGGCTGACGATGAAAAGGTTATTTTTTATATAAGGAACATCGATTTTGATATTAGCGGAAAAGGCATAACGGGAAAAACCAAACAATTTGCCCTGCTTCACAATGGAGAATTCAAAGAGGGCGAAAGAATCATTGGCAAGACGGCGCTGGAAAAATATATCGAGGATAAGACGCAGCTTCTTATCAATCAGCGCGTATTGGAATCGGTTAAAATCATATATGTATTAGGAGAAATTGAGGAGGACCAAACCCCGGTCGATCTTTTAGTTACCACCGTTGACAGCAATAATTTTCTTGTACTTCCCGAACCGAAATTCAGCTCTTCAAGCGGTTTCGATGTGGAATTAAAGTTAAGAGATTATAATTTCTTGGGTACTATGAGTCCGCTCCGTTTCGATATAGGTTATTCGCTTGATGAAGATGAACTATGGAATTGGTCTAAAGGGTCATTCAATTTTGTTATTGATTCCGATACGCCTTTTACCCTTTTCGGATATAAATGGAATTTTAATTTTGATCATGACTTTAGTTATACCTTTGGAGAACCTTTATATTACAAAAATGTTACCGGCATTTCAATGAATCTTCCATTCAGACGGACCACCTTTACTGCCGGATTTGATGAGAATATCGTCTTTAATGAAAGAAATGCAACTATGCATCAAGCGGAATTCGGTCGGTACGCTTTTTTTTATATGTCAAGCGAATTATATGCATCTTGGAAAATCCCTTTTGGAATCAGCATTGGTAAATCCGGCGGATTCGGCGAATTAACCTATACGCCTAAATTATCGGGAAAAATAAAGTACAGCCCTCGAGGGTTAGACGAAATTAGGCGGGGATTCGTCTTAACGATGAGTCATACTCTTGGATTCGGTAGAATAAATTGGATAGAAAATTACCGGAATGGTATTGAAGCATCTATAGATAATACAAATGCTTTTAATTTCTACAGAAAAGACTGGGATATTAATTGGTCTATTTCAGGGGCAGCCCATAAATATATACGGAATTTTTTCGGTATATCAGGAAGAGTAAGACTTAAACAGTGGTTCTTTACCAATTCTTTTTTAGGCGGACGGTATCCCGCCTATGCTGAAGTAGGAGATGTCCTCAGAGGCATTATAGACGATGATATTATCGCTGAAAATGCAGGCGTTATGCTTTCGATGAGCCTCGATATTCCCATTCGTATACTGCATTTTGTTCCCTCGGAGTGGTTTCATTCAAGAAAACTTAGATATATCAATTTTGACCTTCATTTTTCTCCGTTTATGGATATTGCCTTTCTATACGGACATAAAAATGTATCTTGGAAAAACGGTTTAATCGAATCATCGGAAAAAAGTAATTTCTCTCCGTTGATTTCCGCAGGCGTAGAATTTATCGTGTTTCCGCTCTCGTGGCGGAGTATCTATATGCGGTTAAGTCTCGGCTACAATATAAATAAACTTATAAAAACAAAAAATTTGCCTCTATACGATGAGGTATTTATCGGTGTAGGACATCAGTATTAAAAAGGAGCGTAGGTGGAACAAGGTACGCAAAAAGTAATTTATCTTGGTATGCGGGGCGATATTATTCACCCAGGTATTATTAATATTATCTCTGAAGGTGAAAAACACGGGCAAGTACTTGTTGGTTTACTCACAGATACCGCTATTGCCCAGCATAAACGGCTGCCGTACCTATCGTATGAACAGCGGAAAAAGGTTATTGAAAACATCAAAGGCGTATCGCGTGTAGTAGCGCAGGAAGAATGGAGTTATGTGCCGAATTTGCGGAAATATAAGCCCGATGCAATAATTCATGGCGATGATTGGAAAAGCGGTCTTTTGCAAAAGGAACGCGAAGATGTGTTCGCCGTGATGAAGGAACTTGGCGGCGAAGTGATTGAAATTCCCTATACTGTGGGGGTTGATTCTTCCGCGCTAAACGAGGCGATGCGTTCTATCGGCACCACGCCGAATGTTCGTCTAAAAACGCTTCGCAGACTCATTGATATAAAGCCGATGGTTAGGATCATGGAGGCGCATTCAGGGCTTTCGGGCTTGATTATCGAGCATCTCGAAGTTACCAAAGCTGATGGACTCCATAGTTTTGATGGTATGTGGTCGTCGAGTCTAACCGATTCAGCGAGTAAGGGCAAGCCCGATATTGAAGCTGTCGATCTTACCACGCGGTTGCAAGACCTTACCAATATCCTTGAATGTACCACCAAGCCGATCATTTTTGACGGTGATACAGGCGGAAAACCGGAGCATTTTGTGTTTACGGTGCGCACCCTTGAACGGAACGGCGTATCGGCGGTCATAATTGAAGACAAAATCGGACTTAAAAAGAATTCGTTATTCGGAACTGATGTTAGGCAGGAATTGAGTCTTATCCCTGAATTTTGTGATAAGATCAGTGCAGGAAAACGGGCGCAAGTTACAAAAGACTTTATGATTATTGCACGGCTTGAAAGTTTGATTGCAGGCTACCCTGTGTCGGATGCGCTTGAGCGGGCAAAAGCCTATATTGCGGCAGGTGCGGACGGCATTATGATACACAGCAAGGAAAAGTCCGGTGCCGATATCAAAGCATTTTGCGAACAATTTCGTACCGAATACACCCATGTGCCGATTGTCCTCGTCCCCACAACCTACAATCAATTTACCGAAAAGGAACTTGCTTTGTGGGGAGCAAACATCATTATCTATGCAAACCATATGCTTCGTGCGTCTTACCCTGCAATGTTGAATGTTGCCAAGACGATTCTTGAAAACGAGCGCTCTCTTGAAACAGATCCGCTCTGTATGCCGATTAAACAGATACTTGAATTAATTCCTGGCGGGAAGTAATAACAATTATGATTGAAGCGGAATATTTTTATAAACAACTGCTTGATTTTGGCGTTGACTTTTTTACCGGTGTGCCTGATTCGCTGCTCAAAAGTTTTTGTGCGTATATCACTGATAATGCAGATGAAAACAAACACATTATTGCGGTGAATGAGGGAGCCGCTGTTGCACTGGCGGCGGGGTATTACTTTGCGTCAGGCGCTTATCCGCTTGTGTATATGCAGAATTCCGGCATTGGAAACGCGGTTAATCCATTGCTCTCCCTCGCCGACCCCGATGTATACCGCATTCCGATGCTGCTCGTTATTGGCTGGCGCGGGGAACCGGGTGTATATGACGAGCCTCAGCATGTAAAGCAGGGGAAAACAACATGCGGGTTATTGGAAGCGATGGGTATTTCCTATGCGGTATTGGAAAAAACGGAAGACGGAGTATGCCGTCAGATCAATACTTGTTTCCATACGTTAGCAAAGACATACGCCCCGTACGCCTTTGTTGTGCAAAAAGATACCTTTGCCCCATATATGCTGCAAAACAAATCTCCGGATCCAGCGGGTGCTGAAATGACCCGTGAAGAAGCAATCGAGAAAATTATTCTCGCCGAAGGCAGTAAAGACCGCGGAATTTTTATTTCAACTACCGGTATGATATCCCGTGAACTGTATGAACTACGTGAGAAATACAGGGCAGGGCATGAGCGGGATTTTCTAACGGTTGGTTCTATGGGGCATGCCTCCTCAATAGCGCTTAGCATCGCACTTCAAAAGCCGGAACTTTCAGTGTTCTGTCTTGACGGGGACGGTGCGGTACTTATGCATATGGGGGCGCTTGCATCAATCGGTGTAAAAAAGCCGCGAAACTTGTGCCACATCGTACTCAACAACGGAGCGCATGATTCGGTAGGCGGTCAACCTACCATAGCGCCGTTCATCGATATACCAGAGATAGCCCGCGCATGCGGCTATGCCCATGTGTATGCGGCAAGAACACTGGAAGAATTACAGACAGCTCTTGCTGCCGCAAACGCTGAAAAAGAAGACGGCGCAACATTTATCGAAGTACGGGTCAAAAAAGGCGCCCGAAAAGACTTGGGCAGACCAAAATCAACACCTGCGGAAAATAAAGATGATCTGATGAAATATATGAATGGAAAGTAACTATTCAGTCGGACATCCGTCAGCAGTGGTTTTTCGGAACGAAAGGGGTGCAGCCCCCTTTTTTCCGCTATCCGATTGAATAGTTACAATGGGAATTACTGATAAAGGGAAAGTTATGATAAAACAAGCAGTGATCTTGGCAGCCGGGCTTGGTTCACGTTTGAAAGAAAGAACTGAGGCAATGCCTAAGGGCTTTTTGGAGCTTAATGGCAAGGCAATTGTTGAATGGTCGGTACAGAAGCTGCTTGGTACAGGCATCGAAAAAATCATCATTGGGACTGGTCATTGCAGCCAAATGTATGATGGACTCGCAAAGAAGTACCCGGCAATTCAGACGGTGTACAATGCAGCGTATGCGGAAACCGGCAGTATGGGGACACTGGAAGTCTGCGCTCCGCACATAACAGAAGATTTTTTATTGCTTGAGTCGGATTTGATCTACGATGGCATCGGATTGTATGTCTTGCACAACGATCCGTATGAAAATACAATCCTTGCATCCGGTGCAACTCATTCAGGGGATGAGGTCTATCTTGAGACGGCGGCAGGCTTTCTCAAGGCGCTTTCTAAGGACAAAGCTTCCCTTGCTTCGGCGGATGGGGAGCTTGTCGGGATCAGTAAATTGACGCTGGCAATCCTTAAAGCAATGTGTGAATATGCCGCAAAGAGCCGCAGTACGTCGCCGAAAATGGAGTACGAACACGCAATAGCGGCGGTTAGCAGTGAATATCCGGTTTTTATCCGCAAAATCGAATACTATGCGTGGCGTGAAATTGACGATGAAAATCATTTACGGATGGCGGAAACGGAAATTCTCCCCCGCATCCTCGAAAATGAATCACTTCATACTGTCCGCCGTGAAGTACTGCTTAATCCGGGTCCTGCAACTACAACCGATACGGTAAAATACGCGCAGATAGCCGCGGATATTTGTCCGCGTGAAAAAGAATTCGGCCTACTGATGGCTGAAATGTGCCATGATCTTACCGCCTTTGTCGCCTCGCCCGCCGAATATGAAACGGTGATTTTCGGAGGTTCGGGGACTGCCGCAGACGAGGCGATGGTTTCTTCCTGCGTACCGGAAGATGGGCGTATTCTGATTGTTGACAACGGCTCCTACGGAGAGCGGCTTGCGAAAATCGCTTCGGTATATAAATTAAATTATGCCGTGTTTAAAAGCGAGCCGTACGAGGCAATTAATATTACCAAATTGGAAAACGAATTCAAGACGGGAAAATACACTCACCTTGGAATTGTCTATCACGAAACGACAACAGGACTTCTTAACCCGCTGGAAAAAATCGGTCCGCTTGCAAAAAAATACCATCTAGTAACGGTAGTTGATGCCGTAAGCGCGTATGCCGGTATTCCTATGGATTTAGCGAAACTCGGTATTGATTTTATGGCGGCAACTTCCAATAAACTTATTCAAGGGATGGCAGGGGTCTGCTTTGTTATTTGTAAAAAACAAGAACTTGAAAAGATAAAAAATATTCCCATACGGAGTTATTATCTTAATTTGTACGACCAATATACGTATTTTGCTAAAAATAAGCAGACCCGTTTTACTCCGCCTGTCCAAACTCTCTACGCGCTTCATCAGGCGATTTTGGAGACTAAACAGGAAACGGTAGAGAAACGCTACAAACGGTATACGGAATGCTGGAAGATACTCGTTAGCGCGGTCAAAAAATACAACTTAAAGATGCTGGTGAAAGAAGAGGAACAATCCCATTTAATTACCGCTATTTTTGATCCGGAAACCGAGAAGTACCGATTTGACGCGCTTCATGATTTTGCGCGGCGGCGCTCCTTTACGATTTACCCGGGAAAGCTAGGCAATATCAGCACCTTTAGAATCGCCAATATCGGCGATATTCAACCTGAAGAAATGCAAAGATTTACTGAAGTGCTTAAATTGTACCTTGATTCTATTGATTGGAATTAAAAAATGCCGAATCTTAAACTGATATTTTCTTTACTTGATAAGCGGGAAAAAAATCAGCTTGTCTTTGTTTTTTTGCTCTTACTCCTTATAGGATTTATCGAACTAATCGGTGTCGGCTCATTGGGTCCCTTTATTTCGATTGTGTCAAACATTGAAATTATTCACACTAATCCTTATCTACAGAAGGCATATACCTTTTTTAATTTTACATCGAATTCGCATTTTATCATTGCATTTGGTATAGTTGTTATTATTACCCTTACTGCAAGCAACCTATGCCTTGCGTTTATCAATTATATTCTTTATTCATATACGGGTAAGCGAAATCATTCAATTGGGATGAGACTTCTCGAAAAATATTTAAGGCAGCCGTTTGTTTTTTTTCTAAATACCAATACCGCAACTTTGGCAAACAATATATTAGATG
>JAITXS010000194.1 GCA_031284645.1 Spirochaetaceae bacterium
ATGATATACTCAATGCTTGCACAGGATTCAAGGCGCATCCCTATTTTCATTCTGTTTTGAAATACACCGGCCATAACGGGAGCTTCCTCATCAATTCTATATTCACGCTCAATGATCGAGGCTAAAATCACTTGATTATGCAATTCAAGGGCGCTCTCCTGGCCTATGCCAAGATCATGCAATTTTTTATAAAAGGTCTCCGCCATTGCGCGCACGGCCTGAGTTGCCGGATAGCGCACGGGAAAATAATAAGTGTCGGGAGAAAGGTAGCCTTCCATTGTTTTACCCGGAATGCGGTATTCGTCAAGCAGACTTTTATTTTGCGCCGATTCGATAAAGTCACGGGCAGAACAGATACCGGCTTTTTCTAAAATGGCAGCTGTTTTTTTTATTGTAGAACCCTCGGGGATAGTCACACTAACCAGCATCTGTTTCCCGTTTACAAAAATATCGTGTATCTCTGTTAAACGCAAACCCTCTGCGAATTGATAGTTTCCTGCTTTTAAATAATCCCTGTCGATTCTACAGAGAATATTCCAAAGATACTGTGTTTTTATAAGATGAGCAGCCTCTAGCCGCGCTCCAATCGAGGAGGCGCTTTCACCTTCCCGCAGTTCCATAAGAACTTCCTTTTTTTCGCTATCCACCGCGACATTTTCTGTACTTACCCCGTGTTCCGGCGGCGGCTCATTTAAAAAAAAGAAGATTGCAGTCAAAAAAATGACGCTTATAACAAGAAAAACAGGGAAGAAGATAAAAATGACGTGAATCTTGCGAATCTTTGCTGCCCTCATGCTCTGTTTTTTATTCTTTAAGGAAAGCGGAGCTTGGATAGTTCACGATTTTCCTCATTCTATTGCAGAGATTATTGTACCATAAATGAGTATGACAGGTTAAGGGTATGGCTTTGTAAGACGAACAAAACACCATTTTTTTTGGAGCTTGAGAGCCGCATTTTCTGCCCGGTACCTGTTCTTAAAAATGCCGAAACACGTTGATCCGGATCCTGATAAACCGGCAAAATCTGCACCAAGATCATTTAAATCGCTAAGCATGGCTTTGTATGTTGTTTTTTCCGTATCAGTACCCTGTGTTAGAAACACCGGCAAAAAATCATTTTTAAAATACTCATTTTTTTGAGCGATATCGTGTAAAGCAAAATCCGGGGAGTCAAGCTGCGAGAGTCTTTCAGACAAGAGCACCCTACCCTTCATTGGTTCAAGGGCACTTTTATCTGCGGCGCGAAAATTGTCCAATAAGCGGTACGCGCGGGCTGTGTCGCTTAAAAAAAGCGGATTGACCAGGACAACGGAAATATCCGGACAGGGAATAGTCGTGCTGTTTTCGCCGCGGCCGGTGATATAAGCGGCGCTTCCCGACAGGAAAAACGGGACATCGCTGCCTATTTCTGCCGCCGCAGTGCATAATGTTTGATGATCGAGGGCTTCTCCGGACAGCGTGTTTAAAGCCCGCAGCGTTGCCGCAGCGTCCGAAGAGCCGCCCCCAAGACCGGCACCCGGGGGGATACGTTTTTTTACGGTGATTTTAAGCGGGTAGAACACGGTCTTGAGCGTCTTTTCTACCTCCGGCGAAAAAGTCTTTGTCGGATAAAGCGCTCCTATTTTTTCGCGGAAAATTTTTACCGCTTTATAGATGATGTTTTTTTCTTCCGGAAGATTGTAAAACACAGAAGCAAATTCCTCGGGTAAATCCGAACTGTCAGTCTCAATACGACAGATGCTTGCGCCGGATTCCCCGTCCTTACCCGGACAGAAAGCAGAGTTTCCCTCCGCACATTGCTTCAAATCAAGAGTATCCCGAAGATCAAGGGCAATAAAGAGGCTTTCAAGAGCATGGAAGCCGTCTTCCCGTTTTCCCTGAATGGCAAGATGAAGATTGATTTTACACGGAGCATCGAATATCATAAAAAAATCTTATCAAAAACCACTAGAAGGATCGGGCGTCTTTTTTAAATTTTTATAAATGGTCAGGATGTTTTTTTCTCCGCATCTGGTATATTCAACTTTATCCGTCCATTTTCGCACAAGAAAGACACCCAAGCCCCCAATCTCGCGCTTTTCCAAATGCAGAGCGACATCGGGAATCGAATGTTCCAATGGGTTAAAAGCCAGCCCTTCATCTTCAAATTGTGCAATAAACTCTTCTTTGCTGAGACTTACACGCACAATGACGGTTCCTCCGGTTTTGTCTGCCGGATATGCGTAATTCGCTATATTGATGAATATTTCCTCAATGACCACAGCCATTTTATTGATTATTTCCAAACCAATGGACTCTGCATGAAAAATACCGGAGATCCAGTTAAGCAGCTTCTGAAGTTCATTCGTTGAAGCAGGGAGTGTAAGCTCTTTGCCGAAATGCGGGGTTTTCTCTTCCGTTTGTTTTTTTTCTTTGTTCCCAAGGTATTCTATTACAACACTGGTAATGTCATCCGATTGCGCTTCTCCCCCGCAGAAATTAACAATATCACGGCGTATAGCCTCATCAAATTCCTTGGGTTCTAAATCCCTGTATGTATTTGCTGCCATTATTAACCGTTCATAACCATACTGCTCGCCTTTCGGGTTCATCGCTTCATTTACGCCGTCAGTATACAGGTAGAGTTTATCGCCTGCATTAAGTTTTACAGAACACAGCGTATACTTGCTCCATTCTATCATACCGGGCGCAATCCCTTTTTTTATTTTAAGAAAGTTAAAAGAATTATTGTGTTCTGCCAGAATCGGCGGAATATGGCCGCCGTTTGAGTATGTCATTTCACCGTTTTGCAGATCAAGAACGCAGACAAAGGCCGTAACAAACATACACTCAGGATTATCAGCACAAAGAATTTTATTTACTTTATCAAGAACAATGGCCGGATCCCCATAGACGAGCATCTGCTGTTTTATCAGGATTTTCGCAATCACCATAAAAAGCGCGGCGGGAACTCCTTTACCGCTTACATCGGCTATAACAAAAACGATTTTTGTTTCTGCGGGATTAAGATAAAAGAAATCATAAAAATCACCGCCGACTTCTTTTGCACTTTCCATTTCAGCATAGAGATTCATCATTGGATGGGATGAAAAAACAGGAAAAATGCGAGGCAGCATATTATGCTGAATCTCCGATGCAAGGCCTAACTCCTTGTTGATGCTCTCTTTTTCCGTAGTAACTTTTTCAAGATTTTCCATGTAGGCTTTTAGATCTGATCCCATTTTATTAAAAGCATTCCCGAGTTCCGCAATTTCATCGCTGCCTTGAATGTTAATCTTTGTTCCAAAATCGCCGCCGCCGATTTTTTTTACTTTCTCTGTTAAGTTTTCAATAGGCTTTGTTATTCTGCCTGATAGTATCAAAGAAAAAACAATCATAATCAACGCGATCAAAAACGCAAGCGCAAGGACTGCAAAAGCCTTGTTTTGAAGACCCTTGATGTAGGAAAGATTATAATCAAGGGCTAAAACACCGGCAACCCTGCCTTTATTGACAACAGGATGAAATAAAGTTACAAATGAGCGCTCGCCGATTTTATACTGGTTTATTTGAATTTTCTCGGTACCATAGGCAATATATAAACCTTTTGGGATCATGTCTACCCATAATACGTTAAAAATTTGATTTCTCAGGTGATAGGGAACGAGTAGTTTACGGATCATAAAATTTGTATATCGTAGCTGTCCGGAATAATTTGTGACAGAATGATGGCCCTGCATACGAATGTTCTGTCTTAATAATACGGAGTTTTGATAAAAAGCTGTTGGTAGTGTAAGTACACTTCTTTTACGTGGTGTATCATCAATATTTAAATAAATTATCTCTAAAGTATCGCGGTAATTATGCTCTGTCTTTAATATATTATAGTATATATAGGGGAGATTAAAGACACCCGACAACTCTTTGATTTCTTGTACCATCGCAAGATAATTATCTGTATTTAAAGAATACTCGCTTTCAAATTTTTCCACATCGGCTAAAACAGGATACTGTTGTTCTATAAAAGATCCCAATTTTCTTAAATCATTTGTAGCGTCAGAAAAAATAAAATTCCGGTATTGGATATATATGGTAATGCCAACGCTCAGAGATGATACCATACTTAAAGCCATAAAAACAAATAAAAAACGTGTCTTTAAACTGTTGAATCGCATTTTAATAAGCCACACAAAAACGATCTATGTCTTTATTGTAAAAAATTCGGTAAGTCCGACCAAGTCAAAAACTTCCATAACCGCACTGTTTACATGTGAAAAAACAATAGAACCTCCTATTGCCGTTTCACGTTTTTTGATGCCAAGCAGGACTCTGATACCTGCGCTGCTTATATACTCAAGACTCGATAAATCGAGCTCAATGTTCTTGGCACTGTCAAATATTTGAAATAATTTTTCCTGCGCGTAAGGACCGGTATTAGCGTCCAGTCTGCCGGAAACCGCGGCTATGGTAAGATCGCCGTCTTTTTTTGTTTCGATGCTGATGTTTTCCATTTTTTCATTCCTTTAAAATAATATTGAAATTCCGCAAAATTACAGATCCCGGACGCGGCGCATATGAGCGGCATTAAAACGCGTAAACAATTAGAGGAGACAGAAGGCGCGTCTTTTATCAAGAAGAACCCGTGCTGCTTCAACGAATCCCTCCCCGTATTCTTTTGAGCTTACAAAAGCCGGATACGCTTTAATCTGTTTAAGATAATGCCGTATATTTGCAACCGCGCAGGTCATGGGGAAACGGGCAAACATAGACTCGTCATTCGGCGAATCACCGACATAGAACACGGAATCATCTTCACTCCCCGATTTCCATGCAAAACGCTGTTCCAAAAAATATTCCGCCATGCTTGCTTTATTGTAGCTGCCTATCCAGATATTTATGTGAAGCGATGAGACTTGCACCGTCGCCCCTTCTGAGACTGCCATTTCTTTGATCTTTTCGACTGTCGCAAGCGGAAGTACCGGGTCTTCTTCGGCAAAATCAAAAGAAAGATCAAAAAGACGGCTAAACTGATCTTTTGCAATCCGAATTCCCGGAAATTCAGCAAGGGCCCGTTTTTGTATTTTTTTTAGAATCGGATGATCTTTGCTTGATGCGGTTTTATGGTATAAACTTTTGAGCGTTCTTTTACCCCCATTTTCCGCTGTTTCCCAAAAAGCAAAGGCCCCGCTTTCCCCCACAACACCGTCAACAGGCCATGTCCGCGCTATAAGATCACACCAGCCGGCAGGCCGTCCGGTAAGTGGAATAACGGCAAGTCCCGCTTCTTTTAATTCCCAGAGCATCTTATACGTGTCCGGACGGAGTTTCCCGTCTTGGGTAAGAGTATCGTCAATATCGGTAAGGACATAGCGGATTTTTGCCGCTTCCTCTTCCGTCATTTCTAAAATGGGTTTCATGGTATTCATTACTTTCGTTTAATTTCTATAAGTCTCTAAGCGGAAATCCTTCAAAAGCTGGAACTTTCCGGATAATTTTATTATAACACAAGACAAACAGAGATTCCAGTACACGCGGATAAACGTAAATGTTCATTTTGAGGGATCATTATTCAGAACTGTAACGCCGGAAGGAAAAATTTAATAAGCGAAATGCTTGTGTTCTTGCCTGTCTTATACAAAATATCGGCGGACATTCCAGCGAATTCCTTTTATGTAGCATCCTACCGCGCCCCCTACTCCATCATCGCCGCCATAACTTTTGCGCCGTTAAGAATGTTTTTGAGCAGGACGTATTCATTCGGCTGATGGGCAGTGTCGTCAATCGGCGACCAGGCGACCGAATCAATATCCGCATTACGCAAAAAAGCACCGACCGTACCGCCGCCTATGCCGACAGGACGAGCGTCAATACACAAGACTTCTTTTATTTTCCTTGTAAGCTCTTTTACAAGCGGCGCGTCCTGTGAAGTTTGTTTTGACTCACTACGCTGCAATAATTGATATGACACCGTAACTTTGTACTTTGCTTCGATTTTTTTAATAATTTTTTATACTGTGGATAATGACAACGGTTACGGACTTAGGGAGAGATGCTTGTCATTTGGGGTACTACGAAAGATAGTAAAATGGAATGTTTGCCATCCCTATTTCCTATGGGCTGTTGCAATATTAAAAGTCACAAAAAACGGATTCATTTCTTCTTGTTACGCATTGGCCTTTTATCGACCGATTCTATTAATTTATCAAAATCACTTTTATATTCCAGTTCCTGCTTTCCCCGGTATTTTTCAAATTGATTTTCCGCAAAATCTGCTGCTATTTCATGGGAGATTTTACCAGCATTATGCAAAATGTCTTCTTCATTAAATTTCAAGAAAGCGTCCAGCTTTTCAACCCAGTCTTTCATGTACATAATATTCCGATGTCTGGACTGATTTTCCGCATAATCAAGATACATGGTTACGATTCTATTAAGATTATCCAACTCATCTTTTTGGAGGTAATTTTTTGCAATAGAAACATCGGATTTTCTGATTTTTCCCTTGGGGGCATTTTTCCAGGTGGTAAGCCCCATGTTCGGCTTTTCGGCATTGGCACGGTGGTACACTATTTCGGCGGCAGTTTCATGGCTGATGGCAAAATGCAGCTTGTTTTGGACGGTGGCGAAAAATTCCTGGGTGATTTCATTTTCGGGATCGTAGTCGGCGCTGCATTGGGAGTAAATATCGGTTATTTTCTGGTAGAACCGGCGTTCACTGGAACGAATGTCCCGGATGCGTTCCAGTTGTTCTTCAAAATAGTCCTGACCAAACAAATAATCGGGCTGTTTAAGGCGTTCATCGTTCATGGCGAAGCCTTTGATGATATACTCCTTCAGGATTTTTGTAGCCCAAATGCGGAATTGAGTAGCCCGTTTTGAATTTACCCGATAACCGACTGCGATAATTGCATCAAGGTTGTAATAATCCTTATTTCGGCGTACCTGACGACTGCCCTCGGTCTGAACTGTTTCCATTTTGGAAACAGTTGCCGCTCTATCCAGTTCGCCTTCTTCAAAGATATTACTTAAATGCTTTGATATAGCTGGTACATTTACATCAAAAAGTTCAGACATTTTTTCCTGTGTAAGCCATAGACTTTCATCTTGAATCAATACCTCTACCTTGATATCATTGGTTTCTGTACGGTAAATAATAATTTCGCGGGTTGGGGATGATAAGTTTTTCATTATTTAGTATTCAGCACAAATATTGATTTAGTGATTCTCTGAATCCTCTTGACTGTTTTAACTAATTGGTTAAAATTCATGTTATATACATCTTGATTATAACTCATTCTATCCATTTTTTGCCACAACATTCTTCGTTAAATTCTCTTTTTAGATAAATTCCATCTTAATATTGATATTCGTCACAAAACCTTTATTCCGCAAATGGAATTAGCCGCATATTGAGCAATATTTTATTCTTTTTAAATATTCTTAGTATTCTTTCTATATTGGCATCTTTTAAATCATCATAATCAGTAATTACTTGATTGTTTCTTTTTATAAACCCAACGAGGTAATTATTTTCCATCATTGTTTTTAACAAGTTATCAGTCTCATCTCGATTTATATGCACCTGCAATATTTTATAAAAACTATCTATAGGTATTGATGTAAATTGACTCAAAAGGCCCGAATAGTTATTCTGTGCCATAAAAATTATTATTTAGCATATCCTTGTTTTCATCATAAAACAATTTTATATCTTTTTTTTTAGAATCGTCAACTTGTATTTCATCCAAACGATCCTTAATTTGTAAAAATATCTTGGAGCATATAACATATTGCCATACAGTTGATAAAAATGCTTTTTTTGACCTATCATTGTTGTACAAAGTACTTAGTTCGACGTTACTTAACATTTCGTCTGAATCTGGTTTAATAATTATATTATAACAATTCTTATCATTTAATAAATCTTCTTGTAATCGTAAAAATATCTCAGTTTTCCCTGTTCCCTTTCTCCCTATAATGATTATTTTACCTCTTTTTAGGGCCGCGTTGTAAGCATCGGTTTCAACGAATATCTCCGAGCTAATTAAGCCGTCTTCTTCCGCAACGCCTAACCCAATTCCCAATCTTAATAAATTCAATTCTTTGTTTTCACTAATATTTGAAATTTCTAATTTCTCATTATTGTCCGTATTTTTTAAATGAGTTTTCAGCCATTTTTCGACCTTATTTGTACAATCTTCAGAGGATGAATATTCAATTAATATATCCGTGTAATCAATTGGGGCATGGAAGGGGGCAGGTGCTAACATAAGTAACTCTTTTCCCAGCCCATAAGAAAGGTCTGCATACAAAGAGTATTCAGCATTGGTAGCTTTGTAATCAGTTTTATCATTGCCTACCATATGTAGTAAAATTATTTTTGATTTTAAGATCGCATTCAAATACCAAACCAATGTTTGATAAGATATCTCATTTTCGTAATTAGAAATAAACTTAATTGATAGCAGTTTCAACAATTCATCAACATCTAATGCTGCCTGGTTCTTATTTTTGATATTGATAAAGAATAGTTCATTTTCAATCTTTATCTTTTCATAGTCTGGTATAATTTTTTCTATTAGGACACATTCATCATCAATTTTTGGATTTTGGAATTCTTTTAATATTTCTTTCGATGTTGAAAACGTTGTATAGCCGATAGTTTTTAATATTTTTAAATCAGCGTAATTTTTCTTTGCATCAATAATGTTTGGATTAAGGAATATCTTTAAAACTTTTTTTTGTGCGATAGCATACCCAAGTTCAAAAAGAACATTGTGATTTAGATATGTTAAATCACACGCAAATTTATCACATTCTTTTATGGCTTCAAATATTTTTCTACCAATGATATTTCCTGAAATGCGTAAATCTTCCCATCGTGTGACCGCATAAGTTTTCTGGTATTTATTATATTCCTCTGCACTCCTCGCAATGGCATCTTGATTATCGGGATGTCCATCTTCATATGCAAAAAAAATAGTTTTATGTATCATCACCTACTCCTTCTAACTTCATACTACTTAAACCTCTTTTTCACTTCGGTTTCTTCCTGCCCTTGTTCAACGAAATAAAACTCCACCTTATCGTTGACTTCCCC
>JAITXS010000130.1 GCA_031284645.1 Spirochaetaceae bacterium
TGAATGTAGAGAATGGCATGGTAACGCCGCGATTCGCCGGGAATGCAACGATAACGGCAACGCCTGCCAGCGGTAGTGGTAAGAGTGGAACTTGTGAAGTAGAGGTGGCGGAACCGGTAAATCTGCCTGCAGTAGATACGTATCTGCCTATGCGCGGTGGCACAATAAAAGTCGGCGATATCTGGAACGGTGAGCCGGGGGATTCGGGTGATGACAATAAAGCAAAGTATGATATTAATGTATCTGCTTTTAAGATAGGTAAGACGGAAGTGCGGTATGAGTTATGGTATATAGTGAGGGAATGGGGAGAGGGGCACGGGTATACGTTTGAAAATAAGGGGCAAGCGGGGAAGAGCGGAGGGGTGGGAGCTTTTCCTGTATCTCCCAGTAAGGATGAACCGGTAACGACGATAAACTGGCGGGATGCGGTGGTATGGTGTAATGCGTATAGCGAGATAACAGGGAAAGAAGCGGTGTACAGGAATAAGGATAGTAGTGTATTAAAAGATTCGACAAAAGAAGTAGAGAATTTAGTAATAGATGATAAAGCGAAGATAGAGTTATATAACGGGTATAGATTACCAACAGAGAGGGAGTGGGAATATACGGCGAGGGGGGGGAAACCGAGTGCTATTGAATGGGCATATCAATGGGCGGGGACCAACACAGATCTGGGTAATTTTGCGTGGTATTATATTGATAGCACCAGCACGACACATCCTGTAGGACAGAAGACGGCGAATAGCGCAGGGCTGTATGACATGAGCGGTAATGTGTGGGAGTGGTGTTTTAATACTTATTCAGTAGGTTCGATGGGCCGTGCGGTACGGGGCGGGAGTTGGCGCCATAATGAAGGGGGCTGTTCGGTGGCCTTTCGTAGCGGCACCAACAACCCCGACAATGTGATCAACTATCTGGGGTTCCGGGTGGTGTGCTCCCGCTGAGTTCCGTGGAAAATCTCTAAGTAGGGTAGTAGGGTACGGTACAGGATTTCTGGTAAAACTAAAACCCTATACCCCTCTACCCATAACCCTATTAATACCTCAAAGGACACGAAGGACACAAAGTGGAATAGGAGAGTTGGGGAGGGGCTAGAGGATTACTGGTAAAACCAAAACCCCAAAAAGAAGGGTAGTAGGGTAAAGGGTATTGGGTATAGTAATATCAGGCATCTGCTATCCCATAACCCGAAACAAAAGTTTAGAAGAGTTGGGTATAGTATAGTCTTTCTGGTAAGACCAACACCCTATACCCCTCTACCCAAAACCCTATTTAGACCCTTTACCCTACTTTGACCCTTTACCCAAGTTTCCTTTTAACGACAGTATCTTGTACACAAATAGATCCATCAAAACATCAGCGAGGATAAAATGAGCACGGGTAAGTATATCGAATTCAGCGACTAAGGAGAGGCATCTGTCGGCCGCATCCCCGTATATACGGCGGGCGGCGGCACAATCTTTTTTCCCCCGGGAGCTGACCCCTATTTTTTTTAACTCAAAGTCATTTAACGAGTTATTGACGGAAAGAAAGCAGTAGTCCCTGAATTTTCTAAACGACATGGCAAGCGCTCCGAAAATCGCCTGCGGGGCTTCGCCTGAGGCAATAAGACTATGCAGAATATCAAAACTCTTGATAACATCGCCGTTGGCCAGAGCCGAAAAAAGGGCAAACACATTATCCTGTTTTGAATGTGCAAGCACGCTTAAAATCATGTCTTCGGTGATCTCCGGGTTTTGTCCTTCCTTTTTTAAAAACAAAACAAGCCGCTCACATTCCTGCCGGAGAGCGCCGGTATTATTTTCTACCATCCCCAAAATCGCGGACACCGCGTCCCCTTCAATCTTAAAGCCCGCTTTCCGGAAAAAATTGAATATCCACCGCTCTTTATCTTCCTCAAACAATTCCCAAAAGATTCTTTTTGTGTTTTTCTGAAAGCATTTTTCAATACCGCTTTCAACTTTGATGCTGTCCGAGACTAGAATAAGCGTTGTCCCTTCCTGCGGGTTTCCGATATACGAAGCGAGATTTTCGACATCCTGTTTCTTTTTGACAAGTTCAATATTTTTTACGAAAACAAGTTTTGTGTCGGAAAAAAGGGAACCGTTTAAAAGAAGGGCCAGTATCTCGGGAAGCGGAGTTTCACCTATATAAAAAGAACTCTCTTCAATATTTTTGTTTTCTTTTTTTAATTTTTCACGAATAGCCTGTATCGCATCATTTTTTTCGCCTATTTCCGGACCTAAAAAAAGAAAAGATTCACCCTTGTTCATAATCAATAACTGCGGCAGACTCCGGCAAGCTGGCCGAGTATCCGCACATTCGTGCTGTACAGAGGCGGATAAGCCGGGTTTTCAGATTGAAGCTTGACCCTGTTTGCCTGTTTAAAAAATCTTGTCAGAATACGGCCATCGTCAGTCTCAACAGCAACAATATCACCGTTTGCCGCGTTTTCTGTTTGCTCAATAATAGCAGTATCCCCGTCCATAACGCCGATTCCTGTCATTGAATCACCGCTCACTTTTAACGCAAAGTACTGTTTATTCTTTTTGAGCAATGTGCTGTCTATTTTAATGGAACCGCTGTAATTTTCTTCGGCAAAGATTTCCCAGTTTGAAGCAATATCGCTTAAAATCGGAATATCCGCACAGCCCTCATAAACCACATCTTCTTTATCGGCGATAATTTCCATAGTACGCTGTCTGCTGCCGTTGGTTTTGATCTTGTTTTTTTTCTTTAACGCCACTATATGATCATGCGCCGCTTTTACCGAAATCTCGAAATGGCCGGCAATTTCACGAATTGTCGGAGGATAACTATGTTCCTTTACAAAATCAAGAATAAATTGATAGGTCTCAATCTGTCGTGCTGTCAAATCTTTCATCTGGGGTTTACCATAATTTGTTATAGACTATACCATCAATTCTTTTGTTGTCAAGACGTCTTTTTTTATCGTGGTATTATTATTTTACTTATCCATATTCCCGTTATCACAAATAATATACATAAAACATTATTTAATACAATATTGATAACTGCGTATTTTATATTTCCGTTTAATAAATATTGTACTGTTTCTAATGAATATGTTGAAAATGTGGTAAAGCCCCCCAGGAATCCTGTTATTAAAAAGAGGCGTAATTCAGGTTGAACCGTAAATGTTTGAAATAGATTAAATAAAAACCCAATAAGCAGTGCACCCAATGTATTGACAAACAATATCCCTATTGAAAAGGAGCTTCCGAATACTGAGTTAACATAGTGTGTTGCAAAATATCGTACCAAGGCTCCGATTCCACCGCCGAGTATTATAAATATGCATTTCATCTGCTATAGAATATTTGGGATTAATACTTTGTTCAAGTGCGGTTTTCCTTGATGTATATGTGATGACCCGGCGTGATGCCGCATTTTTTCTACATGGAAAATCCGGCCCCGCAGGGAAACAGGCCCCGCAGGGAAACTTGACTTTTTTTTATCTAATCTGGTATGATGAGTTTATACCTCTTTCCTGCCTAAAAAAACGGCAGGCTAAGACCGCAAGGAGGACCAATGCGTCTTTATGAACTTATGGCAATCTTCCCTATTGAGGAAGCGTTGTACAAAGAGAGCAGGGAACTTATTGAAAAAGACCTTTCTGCTACGGGAGCTGTCATTGAGAAAACCGATGAGATCGGGGATCGTGATTTAGCTTATGAAATCCAAAAACGAAAGCGCGGCAAATACGTGCTTTATACCTTAAAACTCGATCCTGCGAAAATCACGAATCTTGACAGGGCTTTTCATCTTAATGTAAATCTTGTCAGGTATCTATTTGTTCGTGTGGAGTAGAGGCGGTGTATGATGGATATTAACCATGTGGTGCTTCTGGGCAGATTGACCCGAGATGCGGAATACAAAGTGCTTCCCAGCGGGCAAGCTGTGTGTAATTTTTCTATCGCGGTTAACCGTCGTAAAAAAGTCGGCGAGCAGTGGGAAGATGAAGCACATTACTTTGACATTGTCCTTTGGGGCAAGCAGGCTGATTCTCTGAACCGTTATCTTGTTAAAGGAAAACAAATCGGGATTGAAGGCGAGCTTCGCCAGGACAGGTGGCAGCAGGATGGTCAGAACCGTTCCAAAGTAGTGATTTCCGCGAATAATGTGCAGCTTTTAGGCAGCGTGGGAGGGTCAAGCTCTGCTTCATATAGCGCAGTTCCTTCTTTTGGCTCCGGCACTGCGGATACCGGCGGGGGAGCGGGCGGCACTCGGGATTTTACTTCCGGCGGCGCATCGGATAGAGAATTTACGGATGATATTCCGTTTTAACATGAATTTAAGGAGATTTTTATGGCGGATGATGAAAAATATGTAAATAATGATAAACCTTACAAACAGGATAAGGGCGTTGAAATGGACGGACGTGAAGGCGAAGAGAGGAGCGGGCGCGGCGGGGCGCGGGGCGGTAAGTTTTTGTTCAATAAAAAGAAAGTATGCCGTTTCTGCACGCAAAAACTCAAGATCGATTACAAAGATGCTGATGTACTGCGCCGCTTTGTTACCGAACGGGGAAAGATTCTTCCCAGAAGGATTACCGGTACCTGTGCGAAGCATCAAAGAGCCGTTGCCTGGGCAATTAAAAGGGCGCGAATATTGGCGCTTTTGCCCTTTGTTGCCGATTAAGTTGTGAGCGATAAGATAAAGGGATTAACATGAATACGAAAGTAATATTAAATCAGGATTTTGTGACGCTTGGCGAGGAAGGCGATGTAAAAGAAGTTGCGAGAGGTTACGCGAGGAATTATCTTTTTCCCCGTAGTATTGCCTTGCCGTATACCAAACGTACCATACAGCTTTTTGAGGCGCGTAGAGCGGATATTGAAACACGTAAAGAACTCAAACGAAAAGACGCTCTTGGTATAAAAGAAAAGCTTGAAGCTCTTCAGCTTGCGATTATAATGCCCGCCGGATTAAACGGTAAACTCTACGGCGCGGTAACAAACCTTACTGTTTCCGATGAGCTTGGTAAACTGGGCTTTTTGGTAGAACGTAAACGTATTGAAGTTCCGGGTAACGGCATAAAAACTGTCGGAAAATACAAGATTATCGTAAAGCTCTACGGGAGCGCGTCCGCCGAGATGAACCTTACTGTTGAAGCCGCGGAAGTCAAAACGGAAACAAAGGAAACACACTCCGCAGAGCGGCGGCATAAGCATGACAAAGATGCCGTCCCGTCCGAAGAAAAAGACGCCGGGGACAGTCCTCTTCCTGAAAGTGCCGCTGTAGAAACTCCGGCGGAATGAACGGGATAAGGCAGGAATTAAAAGACAAGATTCCTCCCCATGATGATGATGCTGAAAAGGCGGCGCTCGGCGCGATGCTCCTTGAGGATGACGCTGTTTCCGCCGCCGTTTCTCTTTTAAAGCCGGAAGATTTTTATTCAAACGCAAACGGCAGGATTTATAAAGCGATACAGAGTATTTATGATAAAGGCGGTAAACGAAAAGCCGACATCATAACAGTCTGTGACGAACTGCGTCAGTCCGGTGATTTAGACAGTGCCGGCGGCGAAGCGTATATCGCAAGTCTTACCAATTCAGTGCCGACTGCGGCAAATATAAAATATTATATCGAACTCGTACAGGATCGTGCATTAAGGCGTTCTCTGCTTACCGTATCCTCAAAAATTACCGCTAAAGCCTTTGATATTTCCGAAAGCTCGTACGAAATCCTTGAAAAAGCCCAGCAGTTTATTTTTGAACTCATCGAACAAAAACAAACATATAAATACAAGGATATAAAAATCCTTGTTCGGGAAACAATCGCATGGATGGAAGAGCATATCGACAAGGAATTTACCGGTATAACATGCGGTTTTTCAGATATAGACTACTACACCGGCGGTTTTCAAAAATCCGAGATGATAGTTATCGGGGCACGTCCTTCAATCGGGAAAACAGCACTTGCTTTAAATATGGCGGCAAACATTGCGATTATGCAAAAAATACCCACCGGTTTTTTTTCTCTGGAAATGTCCGATGTCTTGTTGACCATGCGTCTTTTAGCGGCCGAAGCTCGGGTTGATACAAAAAACATCAGAATACAGGCTAAACTCGAAAAAAGCAGGAGTTTTCAGAAGATGCTTGATGAAGCCGGCAGGATTTATAGTGCTCCGCTCCATATTGAGGCCATACCGAATATGAAACTTTTAGATTTACGCACGCAGGCGCGCCGTCTGCGGGAAATTGAAAAAGTCGAAATTATTTTTATTGATTATCTGGGTCTTATCGGCAGCGATAATGTTTATGCACCGCGTTACGAGCAATTTGCAGAAATATCCCGCTCAATAAAAAGTCTTGCCCGCGAGTTGAATATTCCGATTGTTGTGCTCTCTCAGGTTGCCCGCGATTCGGAAGGCAAAAAACCGACTCTTGCCAATTTACGCGATTCAGGTGCGGTAGAGCAGGACGCCGATGTTGTTCTTTTGATGCATCGGGAAAGAAGAAAAGACGATAATGAGCCGGAACCTGATTTTTTTGAGACTGATATTGAAATTGCAAAAAACAGAAACGGCCCTACGGGCAAGGCAACACTTGCCTATTATCCTAAATGGACAAAATTTATCAATTACGATAAAAAGGGCGGGGACTCACGATAATGTAACGCTAACTGCTATTTTGAAAGACATACCCGCTTGGGGAGGAAGATGGCTTTTTCCCTTATAGCGCTTAAGGAGAAGCTCATGGCTTTTATTGATAATTATGATTTTGAAAATTTAATTGATGAGGGGAAACGCCTTGTTATTGAGGAGCTCGGGTCTCAGCTGGAAGACTGGCCCCACCCGGTCTGTCTGTGTAATGATTGTATCGTCGACATGGCGGGAATGGCACTGAACCATTTACCGCCCCGCTACCATTGTTCGCTTTTAGGCGGACTCTACGCCGCAGATTTAGAGGATATGATTTACCGGAAAAAATTAAAAAAAGCAGTCGCACACGCGATTAAACGGGTAAGTGAGAACCCGGCACACGATTGAGATAGTATGTTTCAAGAAATTCTGCAACGCCGTTTTCAGTATTAGCCCCAATCACAAGATCTGCCGCAGCTTTTACGGTATCGCGGGCGTTTCCTGGCGCACAGGAAAAACCCGCCGCAGTAAACAATGAAAGATCGTTCTCTTCATCGCCAAAAGCGATTATCTGTGAAGCTTCTAAATTCCGCTCTTCCATGACAAAGCACAGACCCGCTCCTTTTGACGCTTTTTTGTTTAAAATCTCTAAAAAATTCTCTGCGGATTTTACTATATTGATTTCGTTCTTGAATTTTCCATAAAGTTCCGTGCGGATTTCTTCAAGTTCTTGCGCCTGAGCGATAAAAAGCCCTTTGATACAGCTTTGGGTATCATTTTTTTGCAAGAGATCATCGATGTTTCCGTATTGAAAATCAAGTCCGGTTCTCTTTTGGTACAAGTTTGAAGCCTCCGACGGGTTTTCCGCCATCAAGACCTCAATCTCGGGGTCGTCTTCGTCTGCAAAAAACACATGAAAATGAACACGGCGGCGGCGTGCGATAAGCGCACAGGCCAGCGTTAATTCCCGTGATAAAAATAAATGGTGAATAATTTTATTTTCCGGCATGCGAACAATTTCGGCACCGTTATAGTAGACCATAGATCCCGTGGTCTCTAATGCGGCTCTGTACGGTTCGGCAGCTTGTACGCTCCGTCCGGTCGCAATAATAATTTGCAGGCCCTGTTCCATGCATTTTTTAAAAACAGAGAGTGTTTTATCGCTCAGAATCGCAGAAGGAAGGAGCACTGTTCCGTCAAGGTCAATGGCTATGGCTTTTATTGTGTTGATATCAAAATTTGGATTCATGGATTTTAATTACCTTATGAGTCTTTGGTTTTAAGAACGGCAAGGAAAGCTGATTGCGGCAGTTCAACATCGCCGACCATCTTCATGCGTTTCTTGCCCTCTTTCTGTTTTTCCAACAGTTTTCTTTTACGGGTAACATCCCCGCCGTAACATTTTGCAAGAACATCTTTACGCAGGGCATTGATTGTTTCCCTTGCAATGATATTGCTGCCTATAGCGCCTTGAATCGGTATTTTGAACTGTTGGCGGGGAATCTCATCTTTCAGACGATCACAGACAAAGCGTGCCCGTTCCTGCGCTTTGTCTTTATAGACAAGCTGGGAAAGAGCGTCAACAGCTTTATTGTTCAGCAGTATATCAAGTTTAACAAGTTCGGTCGGCTTATATTCGCTTATCTCATAGTCAAACGAGGCATAACCTCTGCTTATGCTTTTTAATTTATCGTAAAAATCAAAAAGCACTTCGGAAAGAGGCATCTCGTATACAAGTTCAACACGTTTTTCATCAAGGTACGTCATATTTGTTTGTACCGCCCGTTTATCAAGGCAAAGCGTCATAATATTACCTAAAAATGTCGTGGGGCTTATAATAGAGGCGCGTATATAAGGCTCCTCGGCGCTTTCAAGCTTGCTTGGATCAGGATAATTATTGGGATTATCAATAAAAACGCGCTCCCCGTTTTTTAACTGAATTTGATATTTTACGGAAGGCGCGGTAAAAATGACGGACTGATTAAATTCGCGCTCCAGTCTTTCTTCAATAACTTCAAGATGAAGAAGACCTAAAAACCCGCAGCGGAAACCAAAACCAAGAGCTGCCGAAGAATCTTTTTCATAGACTAAAGAAGCGTCATTCAGTTTTAATTTTTCAAGGCTCACCTGTAATTCTTCGTAATCATTTGAATCAACAGGATAGAGGGAGCTGTATACAACAGGTTTTACTTCCCTGAACCCGGGGAGAGCCTTTTGGCAGGCATTATCCACGCCGGTGATGGTGTCCCCGACACGGGCATCGCTTACTGTTTTAATACCGGCGACAATATAACCAACACTGCCTGCCCTAAGCTCGGCTTTCTCGACCAGAGCAATCTTGAACAGACCCACACTCTCTACCTCATATTCAGCGCCGCACGACATAAAACGGATTTTCATGCCTTTTTTAATCGTCCCGTCAAAAATCCTGATATGCGCGATAACTCCGCGGTAACTGTCATAGTGGCAGTCAAAAATCAACGCCCGAAGCGGCTTGTCATCGCTTCCTTCAGGCGGCGGGATTCTGGTAATAATTGCCTCAAAAAGCTCGTCAATACCCGTGCCCTGGCGCGCCGATACCAGAAGCGCGCTTTCCGCATCAAGGCCGAGATCTTTTTTAATCTGCGCTTTTGTTCCGGCAATATCCGCTGCGTTCATGTCAATCTTATTGATAATCGGTACAATTTCAAGATTATGTTCCAACGCAAGATACATATTGGACAGGGTTTGCGCCTGTACGCCCTGCGTTGCGTCAATCAAAAGCAGCGCCCCCTCGCAGGAGCTAATCGCCCGGGAAACCTCATAGGTAAAATCAACGTGTCCCGGGGTATCGACAAAGTTCAGCTCGTATATGACGCCGTCATTTCCCTGATACGGAATCGTCACAGCCTGACTTTTTATCGTGATGCCCCGTTCTCTTTCAATATCCATAGTGTCAAGAATCTGATTTTTAAAATCCCGATCGCTTACCAGATGAACCTTTTCGATGAGTCGGTCTGCAAGTGTTGATTTCCCATGGTCTATATGGGCTATAATACAAAAATTCCGGATATGAGCCGTATCTGTCATAGGCAAAGCATAGCCGAAAGAAAGAAAACTCTCTAGCAGGCACGGTTGGCCTCCTTAGCTGATAGACAGAGCGCTAGATATCCTCAAACCGTACCCCCTCACCGGATGGGATTGTTTTTCCGGCAGCACGACCAAGGATCTGTTCAAAAAAAGACGGATGAAGCCCGGGCCGCAAGATTTTTTCCGTGCGCAGAACCCCGATATTGCTCATCGTAAATAATTCACCTTTTTCGATTTCCCGCAAGGCATGAATAGAGCGATTTGTACGCTGATAATTTTCCTTTTCCGACCGGGATAAGCTTTTGATACCATCGCCCAAGACAGAATCCACTTTTTCCCTGCCGAACAGAGTTTTTGCCATTTCAATGATTGCCTCAGAACTCTGTGCTTCCGCCACCCGGATAAAAGCGCTCATGCGGGCAAAATCCTGCGGCACAAGCGCGACAGGATCGTCAAGCCCGCCGCCGCGGCGCGAAAGACAAAAATGTTTTTCAATCATCACGGCTCCGCAAGAAACGGCAAGGAGCGGCACCAGCACAGGATCAAGACTGTGGTCGCTTAGCCCGACACTGACGCCGAAAATTCCGCTTAAATTACGTAACAGGTTTATATTGTAATCATCTTCCGGTGCGGGGTAGGCGGTAACACAGTGTAACAAACAAACCTTTTTTTTATCAAAATAGCGCAGGGCGTTTTCTATATCGCTTAACTTTGAGACGCCGCTTGATAAGAGTACCGGAATGTTTTTCAGGGCGATTTTTTGTAAAAGCTGCACATAGTTTAATTCCGGAGAAGCGATTTTGACAAAATCAGGCGATAACGAAAACAACTCATCGGCACTTTTTTCGCCAAACGGAGTGGCTAAAAATAAAAGCCCCTGTGCTTCGGTGCTCTCTTTTATCCGCGCATAAAAATCTGTCGGCACTTCCAGCTTTTTAAATACATCGTACAGCTTGATATCACCGCCGGGGAGCGGGACAAAACCCGTATTCGGATGCAAAATTTCATCAGCATAAACAATCTGAGTTTTGATACAATCCGCCCCCGCTTCCGCGGCTGCCGCAACCATCTCCTGCGCTTTGATAATATCCCCGTTATGTGAAGTCCCCAGTTCCGCTATTATCAAGGTATGCTTTGGCGAGTAGCTTGTATTCTTTAATTTAAATTCAAAACTCATAGCATTATTTTCAATAATGCGCCGTCTCATTGTCAAGCCGCCCCACGCGATATTCGTAAAAAGATCTGCTGTTTTTCATGGATATTCCGGATCTTATATGCCTTGGCGATTAAAAACATCTGAATAGTTACAAAATTATACGAGCGGAACTGCTGCGGAGGATTGAACAAGCGTATCCAAGTAAGATATTGTTAAATCCATGAAATTCAGTGAATTTTATCTTCCCACCTTACGCGAAGGAGGCGGAGATGCGATTATTGCAAGCCATCGTTTGATGTTTCGTTCCGGTATGATACGCAAACTGTCAAACGGGCTTTTTGCGTACCTTCCCTTGGGTTTGCGCTCGTTTCGTAAACTTGAAAACATTATCCGTGAAGAAATCGAGGCTATCGGTGCCCGCGAGATTAAGGCCCCGGTAGTTGTTCCGGGAGAGCTTTGGAAAGAATCCGGACGCTGGGATTCTATGGGCGATGCCCTTTTGCGGGCAAAAAACAGGCTGAACGTTGATTTGGTTGTCTCGCCGACAGCAGAAGAGGCGTTTACCGCAATAGTGCGGGAAGATCTCTTTAGTTACAAACAACTCCCTGTTAATCTCTATCAGATAAACACAAAGTATCGTGATGAAATACGCCCGCGTTACGGTGTCATGAGGGCTCGTGAGTTTGTAATGTTTGACGCCTACTCATTTCATGTTGACGAAGAAAGTCTTGATTCGGTATACAAGGCTATGGGCAGGGCGTACAAGCGGATTTTTAAACGCTGCGGACTTTCGGTTATTCCGGTTAAAGCTGATTCCGGCGCGATGGGGGGGGCGGGTTCCGAGGAGTTTATGGTGGAAAGCCTCATCGGAGACAATATCCTTCTCCTCTGTCCGGCCTGTGATTATTCGGCAAATGTCGAGAAGGCCGGCTGTCAAGCGGATTTTACCCCGGTGCCCCCTTTGCAGGAGGCAAAAACAAGAGCTTCCTCCCTCCCCGCTGTGGAAATAATTGACACACCCGAGGTAAAAACGATCGCCGAACTCTGTACTTTCCTTAAAACTGATGCGAAAAATTTTATCAAAACACTTATTTACCGTGCCCTGAATGTTGAATTAGACCTTTCCGGCGTATGTAATCTTGAGCGAAAAAAACCCTCCCCGGATGCACTGCCTGTTTACCCTGAAGTTTTTGTTGCCGTTTGTATACGCGGAGACCTTGATGTGAATGAAGTCAAGCTTGCCTCTGTGTTAAAAGCCGCGGAACTTGCCCTTGCCTCGGAAGAAGATGTCCGGCGCATTACCCAAGCGCCGCTTGGTTTTGCCGGACCTGTCGGACTGAGCGCTATCCCGATTATTGCCGATGAATCTGCTCTTGCGATTCCGTGCGCGTTTACCGGTGCGCTTGCCGAGGACAAACACTACAAAAACGTGGTATACGGTCGTGACTGGACGCCGTTTATGAGCGCCGACCTTAGAACCGTAAAAGCCGGAGACAAATGCCCTGTGTGTGGAGAAGCGCTCTATGAAAAGAAGGGGAACGAACTGGGGCATATCTTTAAACTCGGCAAAAAATACAGTACTTCAATGCATCTGGCTTATCTTGACGAGACCGGCAAAAGTCAAATCCCGACAATGGGCTGTTACGGTATCGGGCTTGACCGCACTCTTGCCAGTGTTATAGAGGAACACCACGATGAGGCCGGTATCATCTGGACGGCGACGCTTGCCCCGTTTGATGTGATCATCGTGCCGGTGAAATACGATGGTGAGGTAAAAGCCGCAGCCGATGAGCTTGCCGCTCATTTACAAAAATACGGCATTGATGTTCTGCTTGATGACAGAGCCGAACGGGCGGGTGTAAAATTCAACGATGCCGACCTCATCGGCATTCCGTACCGTGTTGTGGTGGGAGATAAAAATCTCTCTCATGATCCGCCGGAATTTGAAATTAAAAAACGGGGGAGCAAAGATAGCGAGCTTATTGAGCGGGGGAGGGCGGCCGATTACCTTGCACAACGAGTTCGTCTTGATATCGAGCAGTTAAATGGGGATGAATCATGAAAATTGCGCTTACCGGAATTAAACCAACCGGAAATCTCCATATCGGGAACTATTTTGGCGCGATAAAACCCGCGCTGGAACTTTCAAAAAAGTACGCGGCCCGTTATTTTATTGCTGATTATCATGCCTTGAACAGCGTCAAAAATCCTGAAGAACTTCGCCGTTACATTCTTGAAGTTTCGGCAGGCTGGCTCGCTGCCGGCCTTAATCCCGAAACTCTTCTCTTTTACCGGCAAAGCTCTGTTCCCGAAACCTTTGAGCTTGCAACAATCCTTGCTGCCTTTACCCCAAAAGGATTGATGAACCGGGCTCACGCATACAAGGCAATAGTACAGACGAATATCGAAAAAGCCGAAGATCCCGATGCAGGCGTTAATATGGGCTTGTTTACCTATCCTATACTTATGGCAGCGGACATTCTGCTCTTTGATTCCGATATAGTGCCGGTGGGCCGCGATCAAACCCAGCATGTTGAAATGGCGGCGGACATCGCTGCGGCAGTTAATTTTAATTATAAACAGGACTTACTTAAAATCCCGCAGGCGCTTGTACAGGAGAGCGTCGCTATTGTGCCCGGCTTGGACGGGCGCAAGATGAGTAAAAGTTACGGCAACACTATCCCGCTTTTTGTGCCGGAAAAACAGCTGCGTAAACTTATCATGCGGATCACCACCAATTCTCAAGGGGTGGAGGAGCCCAAAGACCCTGATTCTTCCCAGATTTTTTTACTCTATAAATTGTTTAGCTCAAGTGAAGAGCAAGAGTCTCTTGCTGCATCGTACCGTGCAGGCGGCATGGGCTGGGGGGAGGCAAAAGAAGAGCTTTTCCGTGTTGTAAACCGTGAACTCTCTCCCCTGCGTGAACGCTTTGACTCTCTTATCGCTGATCCTGAAAAAATCGAAGAGATTCTCTCTTCCGGTGCTGAAAAAGCCCGGGTCATCGCAAAAAACACGATCAAACGTTTACAAGAGGCGATTGGCTTAAACTTTAAGAAGAGTAGTAGGGGTTAAAGAAGGGTAATAGGGGAAAGGGTCTTGGGTATTGGAATATCAGAGAGCTACTACCGTACCCCGAAGCTAAGGGCTTCGGGTACGATACAGGCGCTCTAATAAAATCTAGACCCTAAACCCAAAACCCAATTACCCTGCTTTGGTTTTAGGGTATTGGATAATCAGAAATCCACCCCTCATCCCGAAGCAAAGGTTTAGAAGAGTTGGGTATGGTACAGGATTACTGGTAAAATCTATACCCCATACCCTTGCCCCAAAACCCTATCTTACCCCTCATCCCGAAGCAAAGTTTTAGAAGAGTTGGATATGGTACAGGATTAC
>JAITXS010000153.1 GCA_031284645.1 Spirochaetaceae bacterium
GTGTCAAGCGTGTGGAGGACACCTTTACACAGATACACGAGTATCTCCGGGCTTTTTCCGGCAAGACCGACTTATTGAAAAACGGGAGGATAAAGCTGGGGGATTACGTAGATTTGCCGAGCAGTTTTGCAGTGGTGGCGTATGGCGGGAAGGGCGTGATAGCAGCGAACTCACTTCCGGCGGGGTCGGACAAGTTACGCTTGATTGTGGTAGGGATAAATTCGTTTAACGCGCAAGGCTCATATAAAGGGTCCGGGAGCATGGAGACGGGGGGGCCGGATCCGGCAATCCCGCATATCGTGCTGCATTTCAAGGATACACCGGTAGACCGTCGAATGGAGGTCACGTCTACGAATGTGAATGGGTATTTGGGGAGTGAGATGAGAAAATATCTGGTAGATTACAATAGTAGCGGAGGGAATTTCTCTGTGGGCTTAAAGAATGCGGGGGTTCCGCTGGATGAGGATATCATCTGGGCACCTAAAAGGTACGTGGCGAATGGTGGAAACGGGGCGACTGATGCAGATCTGATAGAAGACAAGATATGGCTGCCGACAGTATGGGAGATATTTGACTGTCAAGGGCCTTCAGTAGCAGCATATGAGACAGAGACTAATCAGGCCCGACTTGAATATTATGACAGTCCTGAGAAGCGGTGGAAGTCTTCGGGATTTAACAACTACTACTGGATGGGATCGCCCGCTAGCGGCCCTATTGGCATGGGTTACATGATTTTCTGCTATGCGAATCCTAACAACAGTGATACCGGTCTCAACGGCGGCGGCGCGGAATATGATATGGGCGTAGCCCCCGCGTTCTGTGTGCGTTAGGGTCTAAAATAGGGTATAGGGTTATGGGTAGAGGGTTATGGGTAGAGGGTATTGGAATTATCAGAACTCTACCCTTCTACCCCGAAGCTGGAGACAAGGAGCGTTGGGTACGAGCTAGAGGATGTCTGATAAAGCCAGACCCTTTACCCAATGGCCCTAAAGAGGGGCAGGGAATTTCTGGTAAAACCAAAACCCCGAAGCAAGGGTAGTAGGGGCTTGGGTTTAGGGTAGTAGATTTCTGATGAGAACTTCACCCTTCTATCCCGAAGCCGGAGACAAGGAGCGTTGGGTACGAGCTAGAGGATGTCTGATAAAACCAAGACCCCATACCCTTTCCCCCAAGACCCTATTTAAACCCTAATACCGGTTTGTCCTTAACGATACGCCGGTATTATTTCATGGCTGATCGATCCCCTCCCACCAGCGGGGGTAAATTTCGTCTTTGTCAAAATTCACCCGGGCGCCTATGAGGGGATGAATGAGGGTGATGTTCCGTTCATCACAGATTGCCCGAAGGCGTGTGATGGGTTCGTCCCAAGCATGCGTGGAGAGTACGAATTTAGCATAATGGACGGCAAAGAGTTTTTTGGCCTTAAGGTCGATGGAAGCTTGGGCTGTATCTTCGGGGAACATATGGCTATTGCGCCATTGTTCGTTGTATTGGCCACATTCAAGAAAGGCAAGATCGAAAGGGCCGTAGCGGCTGCCCACATCGGTAAAGAAATCGGCATAGCCCCCGTCCCCGCCTATATAGATATTGCGGCTTGGCGTTTTCAACACAAATGCTGACCATTGGGTTTTGTTGCGCGTAAGGGCACGGCCCGAAAAATGAGGCGTGGCAATAGCAGTGGTTGAAAATCCGCCGCCTAAATCGGCAGTCTCGTTCCATTCAAGCTCGATAATATTTTCTTTTTTAAATCCCCAATACTCAAGGTGCGAAGCAGTACCAAGACCGGTAATAACCTTGGCGCTTTGATCCTGCAAGGCTGTCACCGTTTTATAATCAAGGTGATCCCAGTGATCGTGAGATATGACGAGGAAATCAAGAGGCGGAATGTCTGCGGGTTCATAAATATCACTGCCTTTAAAAGCTTTTACAACAAGGGCCTTGCCGGAGAAAACAGGATCTACCAGAAAACGCTTGCCGTCCACCTGCATGTAATAAGAAGAATGACCCATCCACACGATAAGATTATCATTACGGTCAAGAGCAAAAAGGTCGGTTTTTGATGAGGGGAGGGGAAGCGAGGGCTTTTCGCGCTTGTCGCCGCCAAACAGTATGCGTTTTAAAACTCCGAACATACCGCCGTATCTCTTCTTTGACTTCTCTTCTGCGGATGGTTCAGGACGCACCGGCAAAGGGCCGGGATAATGGAAAGAACCGTCCGTATAATAGGGGGAGTTTTCGATACGTTCAAGCCTCTCTCCCGAGGGGAGTTTACCGAATGAACGGCAGCTGCTTGCAATAGTGATAATTATTACCGTGAAGATTATACCAGGGACTATTAACATAATGCGCTTTTTTACTTTCATAAACAGAGCCATTATACGCTGCAAGGACGTATGATTCAAGGATTATTGACTTACAAACCAGAGGCTGCGCCATTTAATGATGATGCACGGCAATGCAGCGGCAATCTGCCGAGTTGGTAACATTTACTATGAAGTACTGCGGCAGTCGTGCCCTACTACAGGCTATTGACTAGATCAAATACCATGAGTATTATTGATAATATGAACTTAAAAACACTTTTAACAAAAGATACGATCAACCTCCACTTAACGGGAAAAACAAAAGAGTCAATTATTAATGAACTTTTGGATTTACTTATCGCGGCGGGGAAGATTCAGGATAAAGACGCTGCTTACAACGCTGTGATGGAACGGGAAAGAAAAATGTCAACGGGGATGAAACATGGTATCGCTATTCCGCACGGTAAAACCGGTACAATTGACGACCTTGTCGCGTGTATTGGTCTTGCTGATAACCCCATTGATTTTGATTCTCTGGACGGGGAAGCGTGTCGTATTTTTATTATGACACTCTCGCCGCTTGAGAAAACCGGGCCGCACCTTCAGTTTTTGGCGGAGATAAGCCTTCTATTCAAAAGTGCCGAAAAACGTGCTGAAATCCTAAAGGCAGCAAGTCCTGAAGAAGTTTTAAAAATTCTCGCGGACTGAGGGGTATGGGTGTAATTACCCGTTTATTTATTCCTGTTTTTCGAAATTTCAAAGTAGAGCCGTTTTGTGTATGCAGGACGGCCTGTGTTTTTTTATCGTTGCTGCTTTTTTTGATTTCAGACGGGCTTTTTGCGGCGGGTGAAGATAAAAACATTCAAGCGCTTAAAGCGCTTGTCTCAATTGATCAAGATCATATTCAAGAAAACCTTCCTTTCGTGTTGACTATTCTGGTAAATTACAGTGAGCCGCTTGAAGTGGATATCATGCTGCCTGATTTTGGTGAAGAGTGTACCCTCGACAGACTGCGTTCTGCAATTCATATTATGCGTGGTGCCGGAGAGGATGCTGAACGGTGGACGGAGATCGAGCTGCTTATCACGCCGAAGGTGGCAGGCAAGATTAAGATCGACCCGTTTATGATATCAAATCCTTACGAAACGATTTGGACGGCAGCAATTGAACTTAATGTCCATCCCGAAGAACAAGGACTCAGCCCCGTGCTCATCTGGGATGGTGCAAAAAGCATACGGCAGGGGAAAAATGCTATGGCCTATCTGAGGATAGGTGCTTGGGACAGCGGCAGGCCCTATCCGAGAGATCTTCCCATACGGATTACTGCGCCGAAAAATGCGATTATTGAGCAGCTTGATTTAAGCTCCGATGATAAATACGCCGGTATTGTGTTCCGTATAAGGATAACAGCGCTTGAAGGCAAAGAAATTCGTCTTGATGAATACCGCTTTAACTACGAAGAATGGAAAATGGTGGTGCCTGCCTTGCGTATCCGGATTTTACCGGAAATAAGAGAGATTGCCGCTTCTGACAACGCGGGGCCCCAAGACGGAAACGAATTCTTGCGGGAAGGGGAGATATCCGGGGGGAAGGGGCGTGCTTCATTGTTGTACAATGAAGGTCAAAACACCGGTTCCCTTGAACAAAAGCCGATTTTCCCGAAGGAAGGCAGTACCGCCGGTATCCTGGTTTCCCTATCCGGAAAATATTTTCGGGAGACACTGGAATCAGCCCGGGGCTTATGGAATGACGCTCATTATGCTGCTGCTCTTGCCCTCCTGCGCGCCGGAGAACGGGATAGTATAGCAGGGAGTCAATTTGCGCTTCTGCGTAAGGACTGCGAAAAAGCGCTTGGTATGCCGGTAATGGGAAACGAAGTCCAAAGAATGCCGGTATTTTTCGGGGGTGCTGCCGGTATCGCTCTGTTTTTTATTCTGATACGCATTGGTTTTTTTATTCTAAAACGAACAGTCGGCTGTAAAGGGGCAAAGGATGACCTTGTGCTTTTCCCGTGGAAAAGTACCGGCTGTGCGGCACTTGTTATCGTGATATGCGGTCTTGTTCTTATCGGACGGATAACAGAGGACGGGAAAAGCGCTGTTATACAAGAGAGCCCTTTTTATACCGTGCCTGAGGATGCAGGGGGGATGGCCGGGCTCTTCGAAGAAGGTACGCCGGTGCGTATTGTCACCAAAAGCTCCGCTTGGGCCTATGTTGAAGGTGAATCCGGAAACGCGGGCTGGGTTCCGGAGGACAAACTTGTATTATATTAAAGATTATTTAAAAAGGCGGGGGTAAAAGTGCGGACGTGCACTTCATTAAATTAAAAAACAATGCGGACTTATATTCGGTTTATTTTTGTTGCCATCACTTTTTTAAGCGGCTTTTCTCTTTTTGCCGACACCTTTAGTTTTAAGGCGGACAGAATGACCGGAGGGAGAGCCTCCGGTAAAGAAAACACCGTGTTAATCGGCAACGCAGAGGTAAAATCGGATAAGCTTGTTGTCAAGGCTGACAGAATTGAGCTTTTTGGGAAAAACAATCAGTTTATGGAGTGTACCGGACAAGTTATCGGCAGGGAAGAGGAAAAGCAAATCTATTTTACTACGGAAAAAATGCGATACGACCGAGAAACAAAGATCGCGATTCTTGAGGGTAATTCTTCATTGGAAGACAAGAAAAATGAAATTGTCGCACGAGGCAGATACATTGAATATAATCAAAAAACCGAAGTTACGGTGCTTCAAATATCAGTGAGACTTTTTAAAGACAGCATGGCGTGTCGTTCGGAATATGCTGTTTACAGACGGGAAGAAAAATTGCTTGATCTATCAGGGTTTCCCGTGGTCTACAAAAAAGATGATGAATTTCGCGCGGATCGTATCCGTGTCGATTTGGATTCCGATGATATTACTATGGAGGGTTCGGTTTCCGGAGCAATTAAGGAATAGTAATGGAGATTTTAGACGAACACAACATGCAAAATGAAGAGAATCAAGCGGATCTGCCACCCTCATTAGGGCCGGAAGAATCCGTGTACCCTGCGGAACTCCCACCGCCGGTGTTTGAATCAAAGATAACGATTGTTTCGGAAGTAGAGAAAAAAACGGACAGGCGTTTTACCCAAAGAAATACCGGTCAATTGAATACGCTTTCTGTTTCGGATTTAAAAAAGAGTTTTGGTAAAAAAGAGGTTGTAAGAGGTGTGGGCTTTTCCCTTATGGGCGGTGAAATTGCCGGCCTTCTTGGGCCTAATGGTGCCGGTAAAACAACTATTTTTTATATGATTGTCGGGTTCTACAAGCCTAGTTTCGGTGATATACAATTAAATGGGAATAGTATTATACGCGGTCCCATGTACCAGCGGGCAAGGATGGGGATAGCCTATCTTCCCCAGGAAGCCTCGATTTTTCGTAAGCTTACGGTAGAAGAAAATATTTGGGCTATTTTAGAAAGCAGACGGGATATAAACAAACAAAAAAAAAGGGAGAAACTGGAACAGCTTATTGAAGAGTTTGGTATAGGGCGTATACGGAAACAGCTTGGCTACACACTGTCCGGTGGTGAGCGCAGGCGGACAGAAATTGCCCGTGCTCTTGCGATAGAACCAAAATTTATTCTCCTTGATGAGCCTTTTGCCGGTATTGACCCGATTGCCGTGTTTGAAATAAAACAGATTATACAGCGGCTGTCCGAGGAAGGTATTGGTATCCTGATTACCGACCACAATGTACGCGATACTCTGGAAATAACAACTGTGGCTTTTATTATCAGCAATGGTCTAATCCTTGCCCGAGGTAACAAAGAGCATATCCTTAAAAACAAAACCGTTCGTGATGTCTATCTCGGAGCTAATTTTAGAATGTAATGAGCTTCGGGTTATTCCCGTGTTTGCCGTGAGCTGGAATTTACCTGCCTTCTTTCGTTATGATAGTTCTTAATGCCGAAATATGTTGAACTACTCTTTGATGTTCCGTTAAAACAATCTTTTACGTATCAAGTCTCTGAAAAAGGGGACGAGTCTGTGGGTAAACGCGTGATCGCGCCGTTTGGCAGGCGTGAGCTTACCGGTTTTGTTATTGCCGAGCGGGACGTGCCGCCGTTGGGTGTGGAGGAAAGCCGGATTAAGCAGATCCGCCGTGTTGTGGACAAAGAGCCGCTTTTTGGCCCTGATGAAATTGAACTTTCCCGCTGGCTTTCTGCCTACTATTTTTGTACTCAAGGAGAGGCTCTTGCCGCCATGCTCCCTTCCGGTCGAAGGGCATCCTCGTATACTTCGTTTGGTGCCGATGATCTTGAAGAGGGTTATGACGGAAAGGGGCTCTCTCTTTCCGGCGAGCAGGAAACGGCACTTAGGAGCATTATCGGCACTGTGGGGGGAGCGGAGGACACCGCAGGGCGCAGCGCGACCGAGGAGGCCGGAGCCGGGGGGAGCCGTGTTGATGATATGCTTTCTGCTTCCCGTACGGCACTTTCACCTGTTCTCAAAAGCGCTCCCCCTTATAAGACCTACTATCTTTATGGTATCACCGGTTCGGGTAAAACAGAGGTGTTTCTGCGGGCGGCAGAGCATTTTGTGCGCCGGGGGAAATCACTTATCTATCTTGTACCGGAGATTTCGCTGACTCATCAGGCGGCGGAGGCGATTGGGAAGCGTTTTGGTACTCTTGCTGCAACGCTTCATTCGGGTATGAGCGGGAGTGAGCGTCTTTCTGAATGGATGAGGATTAAACGGGGCGAGGTTCAGATTGTTGTAGGTCCGCGGAGCGCGGTTTTTTCGCCGGTGAGGGATCTTGCGCTGGTGATTATTGATGAGGAACATGATGCTTCTTTTAAGTCCGGTAATACGCCGCGTTATCATGCGCGGCAGGTTGCGATGCGCCGCTGCGCGAGAACCGGAGCATCGCTGCTTATGGGGTCGGCGACGCCTTCTGCCGAGGCATGGAAGCTTATGTCCGATGGTCTTATTACACGGCTTGATTTGACAAAGCGGCTTTCGGGCGGCAGTGTGCCCGAGATCAAAATTGTAAGTCTTGAACATACTGACGGTTGTTTGTCCTATGAGCTTAAAGAAGAAATCCGCAAGACTGCTCTTGCGAAAAGGCAGACTATTCTCTTTTTAAACAGACGTGGCTTTGCCTATTTTTATCACTGCAAGGACTGTGGTTTTGAGCTGCTCTGCAAGCATTGCTCGGTTTCGCTTACCTGGCATAAAGCGCGGGGTAAGGCAGTTTGTCATTACTGCGGATACCAGAGCAATCCGCCTTCAGCTTGCCCTTCCTGTGGTTCTCTTTCCGCGGGTTTTATGGGTTTTGGGACTGAGATGATTGAGGAGGAGGTACGGCGTGCTTTTCCTGATTTACGGGTCACGCGGCTTGATACGGATAGCGTCCAAAAAAAAGGCTCCCTGGAGGCTGCTCTTGCTTCTTTTCGCGCCGGGGCTGTTGATATTTTGCTGGGAACTCAAATGGTCGCAAAGGGTTTGAATTTTCCCGGTGTCCGTCTTGTTGGTGTTGTTTTTGCCGATACCGGTTTGCATCTGCCGGATTTTCGCGCGGCGGAGCGGACTTTTTCTCTTATTGTGCAGGTTGCCGGACGCGCCGGCCGTTTTTTCCCGGACGGTAAAGTACTCGTTCAAACTTTGCGTCCTCATGACGAGGTCATCCGAAAGGCCTGCGCCCTTGATGTCGAGGCTTTTTTTAAAGCTGAACTTGAGCAGAGAAAAGAGCAGGAGTTCCCTCCTTATTCCCGCCTTATCCGCGTGCTTTCCCGTTCACGGGACGCAGGACGGGCGGATAACGCTATTCACCGTTTCCGGCAGATTGTTGAGGGCTTGCTTCCCCGCGGTGCCGATATGCTCGGTCCGGCTGAATGTCCGCTTTCGATTGTCGCGGGGAATCACCGACGCCATATTTTGCTTCGCGGCACGGATATGGGTGCTCTGCACAGTGCGGTACGGCGCGGCCTTGACTTATACGAGGTAGGAAAAGACGCCCGGGTTTACCTTGAGCTGGATGTTGATCCGGTAAGTCTTTTATAAGCAGCGGCGGGAGCGAAATTACACGGGGCAATGGGATAGAGCTTTCGATAAGAACTATGCCCTATACCCCATGATTTTTTTATTGCAGATCATAGTCCTTAATAAGACCAATAAAACAGTTTGTCCAGAAGGCTGTCAGTCTTTGGAGTTGCATGGGGTACCCAGTATTCGGATGCTTCAACAAAGGCGCTTTTGTCAAAGTCCGGGGTTCCCTTTATGTATGCCTGGCTATGGCTTGCGGCGGGAGCTGTCAGAGATTGTAACGGTATGACATACACGCCGATATTTTTGCGGGAAAAGTCGTCCTTTTTAGACCAGGTGCTGGCTACCATTTGATCGATGCTGCCTTTAAGAGTGTTTCCGGCAGCAAGAATGGCATCCTGATTGGCGGTATTGGCTGTTATGGCGGTACTGATACTGATCATCTTATCAGTAAAACTGTATAAATCGACATATAGATCCGCCGGGAAAGAGGCAAAATGGAAAACATCGGTATCGTGTAATATTGCATTCAGTACCACATCACGCACGGCGGGTGTCGTTATATTGACAGCTATTTCTTTGGAAAACGCTTCAAAAGACGAAAAGAGCAAGTCTGTTTCTGATAAGCGCATTTGCGAAATTGTAGATCCGTTGGCTCCGCTATACTGATTTTTGAATTGGCCTATAGCGGAATCACAAAAATCGGAAACGCTAAGAGGTGTGCTGTTAAAAGATGAGAATAAATCTGCGTAATCCCAGCCGGTGGAAGAAATAAGACCTTCACTGCCTATAAGCCATTCGGCAGAATCCTTTAATTCAAATGCAATTTCCATAAGTGCACCGAAGCAGGTGTCAAAGGCGA
>JAITXS010000171.1 GCA_031284645.1 Spirochaetaceae bacterium
CTGCTATGCATATCTAACCCCATTCTGATCTACCTTTCTGTAGACCTATTATATTTTGGGCTAGATTTTTAGTTTTTAGTCGCCTGTTTTTCGGCTAGGTTTTATTTTTAGGCATCACGTCTGCCCTGCAAATACTGTGCACGGCGATTTCTGAGGCCGTCCAAAGGCAGTGTAAAAGGTGTTTGTTTTTTACGCTCTTATATCAAGCAGTTTCGCCTGAACGGAGCGTGCGGTTTTTTCGGCGTCTTCTCTGCTAATGCCGGTGATTTTTAGCGTGCCTCTCCGCTCCGTTACATCGTCGCCTTCCTCGGAAATAAAAGCCACAATATTTCCGCCTTGTTCGGCAAGGGCGGCGCAGAGTTTCGCAAGCTGTCCGGGTTTTTCCTGCATCGAAAAAGTTAAGCGCACTCCCTCATGACGGGCGCCAAAAGCGTTCAAAAAAGCGTGAAAAATATCTTTTCGGGTGATAATTCCGACAAGAACCATGCCACGCACCACCGGCAGGTAGTCTATATCGCTATCCGCCATAATACGCGCCGCTTCCTCAAGCACCTCATCCTCACCCACCGTGATTATGGTGCGTTCCATGATTTTTTCAACTTTAAGTTTGGAAAGAAGGTAACTGATTTCGTACATATCAAGGCTAGTCGCTGTCGATGGCCCTGCTTTAAGCAGATCTTTTTTGGTAACGATACCAACAAGATGGTTATTCTTGTCAAGAACAGGTAAACACCCGATATTTTCCCTGTTCATGACATTCCGCGCATCGCTGACAGAACTGTCGGGCGGCACACAAACCGGATTCTTTGTCATAAATCTGCGGACAATCATAACTTCCCCTTCATGTATACTATTTTAGTGTTCTTGTTACAGGACTTTTTGTCAAGCAGGTGTTGTGTTACTATGAACCTATGAGTAATAAGCATTCTGACCCTGGGAACGAACTTTTTACCCTTCCTCTTGATGAAACCCCTCTTTTTTCTCAAAATACAAGTCATTTTGAGAGAGTCCCCGATGATTATTTATCAGCGTTAAATGAGCGGCAGCGTGAAGCTGTTTTTCATGGGGGGAGGCCGCTTTTGATTTTGGCGGGGGCGGGTTCCGGAAAAACCCGGGTTATTACGACAAAAATAGCCTATTTTATTCGTGAAAAAAACATAAACCCCTGGTCGATCCTCGCCGTAACTTTTACGAATAAGGCGGCAAAAGAGATGGCGGCCCGTGCCGCGCTGATTGAGCCACGTGCCTCACACTCAATATTAAAAACATTTCATTCATTCGGCGCATGGTTCCTTAGGCGTAACGGCGACTATGCCCATCTTAAATCAAATTTTGTCATATACGATGATCATGATTCTGTAGCGCTTCTTTCTTCACTTTTACCGAACAGGCGGAAAGAAGATTTAAACAAGTTCGCCTATCAGATTTCAAAAGCAAAAGACATGAATTTAAGTCCGGAAAGTGACGGGCTTGAATTGATTAATCCCGGAAAAGAATTCCGTGAGATCTATGCCGACTATGAAGAGCGTTTGCGGGAAATTGGAAATGTTGATTTTGGCGATCTTATCAAAAAACCTATTGAACTATTAAAAAATAATCCTGAGCTCAAAGCACGTATCCATGACCGATTTCGTGTTGTTATGGTTGATGAATATCAGGACGCGAATGTCGCGCAGGCGCTGCTTCTTCGGGAACTTGTCGGTCCCGAGAGTTATCTTTGTGTTGTCGGCGATGACGATCAGTCTATTTACCGTTTTAGGGGTGCCGAAGTACGGAATATTCTGGAATTTCCGACGATGTTCGGCGGTGCGGATATTATCAAGCTTGAAAAAAATTATCGCTCAACATCATATATACTTGATCTTGCCGATTCAGTTATCCGCAATAATCAGGGGCGGCACGGGAAAAAACTTGTTTCAGCGCGGGGCTTGGGTAAGATGCCGCAATTGGGTTTTCTGCCTGATGCTGAAAGAGAGGCGTCCTGTTCTGCCGATTTGATTGTCAATTCGGTTCAAAACGGCGGGAAGCAACGCGCCCGTTATGCGGACTGGGCAATCTTGTACAGAACAAATGCCCAGTCCCTGAATTTTGAAAATGAATTTCTCCGGAGAAAAATCCCGTATAAGATTATCGGGAGCTTGAAGTTTTATGAGCGTGAAGAAATAAAAGATTCCCTTGCCCTGCTTTCGTTTATGGTTAATCCAAAAGACGAGGTGAGTTTTTCCCGTGTTATCAATAAACCGGCGCGTGGTATCGGTGAGGTAACGCTTGAGAGGATTTTAGCAGAACGCTGGAATGATCCGGACCGGAATATTGAGGCGGCAATAAAACGGCTGCTTCCTTCTTTGGGCGCTAAAGCAAAAAGCGGCGTTGAGGAATTTCTTGCCGCGCTTTCTGCGGGGCGGGCTGCTCTTGACCCGGAAGACGGCGGGGGGGTAGCGGAATCCGGACGCATAAATTCAAGCGGGGCTGATCTTGAGCAGACAAACGGCCCTCAATTTATGCGTCCGGATGGAGATAGGGGGGGCGGCGTCGAAGATCGCCCTACTATAGCCGACGACATGAAGGTTCAAAAAAAGAAAAGCGCCCCCCCTCTTCATAATAAAAGTATTTTAAAAGCTGCGGATGGCTTGTCGCTTTGTGTCGGCTCTCTGATTGAGGCTGCGGGGATCGCCCGTTTTCATTTAACGCGCGATGAAGTGAACGGAGAGACGCGCGCTGCTAACTTGCAAGAGCTGGTAAACAGCGCGGCGCTTTATCCTGCGAACGAAAGCGGGCTTGTGGATTTTTTAGAGCGTATTGAGCTTGACCGCTCGCTGAGCGAAAATGACCCCGGCGGGGACTATGTTACTTTGATTACTCTGCACAATACGAAGGGTTTGGAATTCAAGCGGGTTATTATGACGGGCTTGGAGCAGGGGCTTTTTCCCCGAGGGGATAAAAGTAGTGATGATTTGGAAGAGGAGCGGCGTCTTTTTTATGTCGGCGCAACGCGCGCTATGGATGAGTTGTATTTAACATCATGTGCGACGCGGCGCATGTGGGGGCAAAGCGCATTTATGAATCCCTCGCTTTTTTTGCTGGAAGCGGACAAATCAAAACTTGATATATCGGGAAAGATACCCAAAAGTTTTTATATCGCGGATCAGAAGGGCACAATCGCTGTTCCTTCATGGGCACGGAGTATAAAAAAAACTTCTTCCGACGGGCGATGGCAGATTGGTGATATGGTTTTTAATGATGATTACGGCTACGGAGAACTTATCGGGATTCAAGAAGGTGATGACGGTCCGGTTATTACCGTGCATTTTGAGACAGGCAGTGAAACAAAATTTTTAAGCCGTTCCCAAAGCAAGAAATTTTTAAAGATAACAGCGTAGGATAGGGTTTGGGGTCAGGGGTAAAGGGTATAGTTCTTATCAGTAATCCTGTACCGTACCCAACTCTTCTAAACCTTTGCTTCGGGCATTAGGTAAAGATGTCTAGTCATCTCAATACCCCACACCCTATACCCCATAACCCAACTACCCTTCCCCTTGGGGTTCTGGGTTTAGGGTATAGGTTTTACCAGAAAGTCCCTGCCCTATCCCTAACGCCCTTGGCCCTTTGCTTCGGGGGTATGAATTTTACCAGGAAGCCCCTTGCCCTCTCCCGCCGCACAGGGCGGCGGGAGTTTTAGATTATTCGTGTTAAGTAGTTCCATCGAAACTACTTAACACAGAACGCGGGGGCGCAGCCGCCACTCGCACTAGCAACGCCGGTGCCGGAGGAACTACCATAGCTGCTGACAGTGCAGAAATGAGCCGACGAAGCGGAAATGATGGAAACTGCCATTACTAGTGTTCCGTAAAATACGGATAGCCTAATTTGATTTAGCCATCTCAATAGATATATTGATTTGTTCAGAATTTTTAGTCCAGACGAATTTACGGTTTGATTTATTCCAGGTAGTAATGTAATCAATAATGGCTGTTTCCAATTCTTTGAGACTGTTCCAGCTTTCCCGTCTTATCCTTTTATTTGTTA
>JAITXS010000010.1 GCA_031284645.1 Spirochaetaceae bacterium
ATTTAAAGATAGGCACTGAACAAAAACTACTAAAAGCAGGAGGGTTAAAATGATTGCATATCCAGCAAAATTCGAAGAGGCATCCGAAGGTGGCTATGTGGTGGAATTTATTGACATTCCTTCATGTATAACAGAAGGCGACACTTTAGAAGAAGCAAAAATAAATGCAAAAGATGCTCTTTCTGGCGTGCTTTCCTGTTTGGATTCACGGAAAATAAATATTCCAGAACCGTCAAATGTGAATGGTGAAAATATATATTATATTGAGCCTGAATTAAAAATTGCTTTTGCAATAAGGTTGAAAAGAGAACGCCAAAAACATGGGCTTACACAAAAAGAGGTTGCAGAACGTATGCGTGTAAATTGGGCGTATTATCAAAGAATAGAAAATCCAAGAAAATCAAATCCAACATTAGGCACAATTGAAAAATTACAAGATGTATTTTCATGTAATTTCTTTTTATAAGAATATTTCATAACATAATCAGAAGATGAACAACACAGAGGCTAAATTATGAAAAAGATAAGTGTCGTTTTTAAATTGGCAGGGAGGGTGTTTTTGTCATTTTTAGTTTTTGAGATCAATGCTTATTGAATATATATTTCAGGATATGATTTCGATGTCAAAACATAATGGTGAAGTTCTTGCTGTAATGGTCATATTAGCTAGGTAAAATTTCCAACGATCCTTACCGAGAAACTTATAGACCAATGTATGGACTATAATAGCAATCAACTGTATGATTATTCATGGATAAAATTTTAATGAAACGCAAAAAATTGATTGTAGCAGTCATATTGTCAATAATAACATTTGCGTTGTGTAGTAATCAGCAAAATTATGACGATGAAAATGACTTCATTGTGGCTATACATGGCAAAACGGCAGAGATTATAGGATATAAGGGAACAAGCACAAAAGTCAATATTCCTCCCCGGATAGGGAAAATTCCTGTTACCGTGATAGGGCAAGAAGCATTTGATTCTTCTTCTCTTGGAAATGAAAAATTATTTACAAGCGTTAAAATCCCTAAAGGGGTTGCAGTCATCGGCGAAAAGGCTTTTCGTTGGAATAATCTCACCGAAATAATTATACCGAATACTGTTGTCTCTATTGGCGATGATGCATTTGCCTTCAATAAGCTCACCAGTGTAAATATTCCCAATAGCGTGAAGCATATCGGGATCAGGGCGTTTTGGAGCAACCTGATAAACCGTGTTATCATTCCCGGTACCGTTACCGAAATTGGAGAGTCGGTGTTTAAGGATAACGAATTAACCAGCATAACGATACCAGAAAGCGTTGTAACCATTGGGGATCGCGCATTCGAAAACAACAGATTTACCGAACTAATAATTCCCAAGAACGTTACTTCAATAGACCGTAACGCATTCAGTTATTCCAGACACGCAAATGGAATATATGATAATCGTAACAATATTACAAAGGTAACAATTGGCGATAATGTCGAAGTAGGCATAGGTGCAATTAGAAGATTTGCTTATTTCTATGAGTGGGCGGTCAGTAAAAAGGGAGGGACATATATTTATAGTGATCACTATTGGAGACCGGAAGACAAAAGCATTCCTGTTTATAGTTTTGAGCCGGATGACGGCTGGAAGTCCCCTGATATTAAATTTTTGTTGGATATGCCTGATTTGGAAAATGTTAGATTGCATAACAACGATTTGCTAACAGATATTATGCCGTTGTCAGAATTAACAAAAATAAAATCTCTGACAATATATAAATGTCCGAATGTAAAAAATATAAATCCTCTTTCTTCTCTGGTTAATCTAGAAGCACTTTATCTTACGCACAATAATAATTACGATTATAGAGATATTGCTTCTTTACAGAAGCTGAAAAGTTTAATTATAGTCGGCGATCATTTAGGTGAAATAGATCTAAGTTCTATAGGACAGTTACATTATGTAAAGTTTTTAACGCTTACAAACGGATTTGCCGTTACAAAAATTAAAAATATCAATGAATTACAAAATTTGAAAAATCTTGAAACACTGCATATATCTGGCGTAGATAATTTGGATCTTTCATGGGTATCTAATATGTATAATCTGACCAAATTAGACTTGGATTCTTGTACGGTTAATGATCTAAGCCCGTTGGTAAATCTGCCTAATTTAGCTGAAGTTGATTTAATTTTTAGCAGTATAAAAGACATTACATGCCTTTCGAGCAGTAATTCTATTAAACATGTAAGGGTTTTTGAACATGATGTGGAAGCGGGCATTGACAGTAATATTCGCTCCCGGTTTCACAAGAAAGGCATTGATCTTGATACTTCTTATGATGATAGATAAATGAAATGGTAAAAATATTGTACGGACAAACAGCACATAACGAGACTGTATACGCTTCGGGGCTAAAGCCCCTCGGAGTTCCGTTCCGCATTGTCTCTTTTTTTCCTCCCTATGCCCATGATTTCAACAATTCCCCCATGCCTCAATGTAGAAAGACATACCCCTGCTATGAAACCTGTAATTCTGCCTCACCTATGCCACTAATGTGGAAAGGCACACCCCATTTGTAGACAACTTATTCCCCAAGCGCATAAAAATCCCAAAAATAAGTACATGACTGAGCGGGCGAGACACAACCACTAGACGTAAAACAATCCGCGAGCGGACTTATTTTTGGGATTTTTATGCGCTTGCCCCCATTGTTACTACGAAATAAGCCCGCGTGCCTTTCCGCGATTAATCCTACCCTTGACTTTTCCTCCGCATCACAATACATTTATAGAGTATTTTAACGTTTTATCACGTTGATTCTAACCTTGGTTGGAAGAAAAAAAAACGGCAAGGAGCTTGTTATGCAAGAAGCGTGCGATTTTTTAAAAAAATGCAAGATCTATTATCTGGCAACGATGGATGGCGACCAGCCCCGGGTGCGACCTTTTGGAACGGCAAATATGTTTGAAGGCAAGCTCTACTTTCAAACAGGCAAGACTAAATTGGTTGCTGGACAAATTAGAAAAAATCCTAAAATCGAAATAACAGCGTTTGACGGAACCTCGTGGATTCGCATCGAAGCTATCGCTGTAGAAGACGACCGCCGCGAATGTCGCCAAGCCATGCTCGACGCTTACCCTGCGCTCAAAGAAAACTTTTCAGCAGACGATGGCGACACGCAAGTTTACTACCTCAAAAAAGCTACCACCACGATGTCTAAATTTCTAAGTACTCCCAAAGCAACGTAAACAGCCCCGCATGAATACTAAAGCCTCCACGGCGAAGCTGCCTGTTCATGTGGGCATCATCATGGACGGGAATGGGCGTTGGGCGCAGGAGCGGGGAATGGCGCGGTCGCAGGGTCACCTTGAAGGGCTCAAAACTGCGCGGCGCATTGTTGCCGCAGCAAGCAAAGCGGGGATACGCTATCTCTCATTGTTTGTCTTTTCGACAGAAAATTGGAAGCGGGCAAAAGATGAGGTTGACTTTATTATGGGACTGGTCAAACAGCACCTGATGCGTGAGCTTGATTTTTACCGGCAAAACCGAATTAGAATTAGACATACCGGTGATATTTCGGGACTTTCTGCTGAAATTGCCCGCGAATTGCAACAGGCTCAACGCGACACCAAGGATTTTGACGGCATGCAGGTGGTTTTGGCCCTGAATTACGGCGGCAGAGACGAAATCGTCCGCGCGGTTCGACGGCTGCTTGACGACCATTTCCATGAGGCGCCGCCGGACAAAACGCAAGCGGCGTCAGGCAATCAATGCTCAATGCCATGTTCAATAACAGAAGATGTGATAGCGCGGCATCTTGATAATCCCGACATCCCCTACCCTGATTTGATTATCAGGACAGCTGGCGAGTATCGAACGAGCAATTTTTTGCCATGGCAGGCAGCCTACGCGGAATATTTTATCTCGCCGGCGCTCTGGCCTGATTGGAACGAAACATTTTTACACGAGGCCTTGGACGCTTACGCGGGGAGAGAACGCCGTTTTGGCGCCGTGCACGCCCCATAGCGCTAGACACTTAGACACGACGATAAAAATGTGATACAATTTGATAGAAATGGAATTGTTGCATGAATAAACGAACTCTTATAGAGCGGCTTTTAATATTTTTTATTGGACTCCCGCTTAGTCTTGCGCTTGTCGCCTTTCTGCCGCAGAAAAACCATCTTGCGGTAAATATTCTGATAACCATTTTTTGCGCCCTAGGCGCGGTGGAACTTTCAGGCATGCTTAAAAAAAAGGGGCTTGGCCTTCGCCGCGTGGAAGCGGCAATTTTAGGCGCGGCAACACCGCTTGCCATGACGCTTTTAGTTAGCTTCCATGTTGATTCGATGATTATCCCGATATTGCTTATGGGCAGCGCATCTTGGCTTCTGGTGTCGCGCATTTTTTTAAGCGAAAAAAAGTTGGACGATGCGATTGTCGGCATATCGGCAGGTTTTACCGTTATTCTCTATCCATCGTTATTTTTTAGCTGGATAATTTTGATGAACCGCCTGCCCGATTCTGATTATTTAATCATTGCGTTTCTCTGCATTGTCATGGTCAATGATTCGTTAGCATGGGCATTTGGCATTATATTCGGAAAAAACAATCGCGGCATTATCGCGGTAAGCCCCAACAAAAGCATCGTCGGTTTTATCGCGGGGCTTGTGTCGTCGGCTCTCGTCGGCATAGGGCTTGCCCTGCTTCTGCCTAACGCATTTACCAGCGCCCGTTTTCCGCCTATCGTTTCGGGCCTTGTTTTAGGCTTTTTAACCGGCATTGCCGCTGTTTTAGGCGATTTGGCCGAATCCGCGATAAAACGCAGCGCCGGCGTCAAAGATTCCGGCTTTGTCATCCCCGGTCGCGGCGGCGTCCTCGACTCAATCGACTCGCTCTCCCTTGCCGCTCCTGTGTACTACATTGTCTACCGTTTATTGTTTGTCTGAGCAGGGCAGCGCCGAGGTGCGCGATTCGCAAGACCAGGGGGCAAGCCGTTCTCTCACAGCGCCGCCCTTTGATCTTACGCGATATTTGAGCGAAAGCATCGAACAAATTGTAAAAAACGCTCTTGCATCCACGCTTCGCACTCCCGCGCAAAGCGCGTTTCTTTTGCGCTACGCAAAAACCCTTGCCGTTGGCAATGCGCGCCGGGACGAGCTTGAAGCTGCCGGTGAACACATTCCGCTTTTTTTGATTGCCACCATTACCGATGCATGCAATTTGCATTGCGCGGGTTGTTTTCATCATGCCTTGTCAACGGGCATGGCGCAAAATTAAACACGCGACGAGAGCGCAGGATCAATTTTGAGCGCGACAGAGTGGGCGCGCGTTTTTTCCGAGGCCGAACAAATCGGCATCGCGCTTATGCTGCTTTCGGGCGGCGAACCCCTTGTCCGACGCGATGTTCTCGAAGAAGCTGCCCGTCACCCTGCAATTTTATTTCCGGTGTTCAGCAACGGCACGATGATCGATGCCGGGTATCTGCGTTTGTTTGACAAAAACCGCAATCTTCTTCCCGTTATCAGCATCGAAGGCGATGCGGTCCAAACCGACAGACGCCGGGGTCAGGGCATCTACGCGCAAACAATGCAAGCGCTTGCCGAATGTAAACGCCGAGGCATACTTTGCGGCGCCTCAATTACCGTGACACAAGAAAATTTCGACACGGTGACAGCAAACGACTATATGGACGATCTG
>JAITXS010000016.1 GCA_031284645.1 Spirochaetaceae bacterium
GCTATGCATATCTAACCCCATTCTGATCTACCTTTCTGTAGACCTATTATATTTTGGGCTAGATTTTTAGTTTTTAGTCGCCTGTTTTTCGGCTAGGTTTTATTTTTAAGCATCACGGACACTCGGCAATTCCCTGCCAATTCCTGTTTTAAAACACAGTACTCAAAACGAGTTCGGGGGCTGATCCGTATTCAAAACAGAAGTCGTTTCCATACAAGGAAATCAGTCTTGGCGCTGCCGCCATAGATCTTCAATTTGTTTTTCTTCTTCGGTTAAAGCTTCTTTTCGGTAGTGTGTAAAGCGGCGTTCTTTAAGGTCTTCCATGCTTTTTAATTCTGCTTTCGCCTCAACCCAGAGTTTACGCGCCTGCTCGAATTTTTCTTCCGCCTCGCGCTTTTTTTTCAAAAGGCCTTCCCTTTCATGGTTAAGACGGAGGATGTAATTTTCATATATATCGGAATTGGAAAGATTTCCGTATGAAAAACGCAATTCAGCAGTACTGTTTCGTTGTAATGTGTTTTCCTTGATTGACTCTTCTATAACGCTAAGTTCCCCTATCATCCGTCCCAGTTCGACTTTCGCCTCGTTTTCAGTCCACAGGCGTATCTTCAGTGTTTTTTCAAGACGAAAATTAAACTTTTTCATTGATATGCGCCATATAAAAAACCATATCTTTACGAGCAGACGGGGATCAAGTCATTGAAAAATGGTCGGCGATATGGGATCTCCAAGCGGCCCGCGTATCGTTTTTTTCCCATTCAATAATTTTTTTTATTTTAAAACAGCGCTTATCCTCCGGTTTAAAATCAATAATACCAAAACGCCCACCGCCTATATAAGTTAACACTTGGCCTTTAACGAGCGCTTCGTTTTCAGTAATTTTATCCCGCACACAGTCAAAATGAGCGACTTCGCCGCTTACCTTATCTGTAATCGCGGCAGACACATCCTCTATCACATTTTTGCATATCGGGCAAAGCGGAGTGGGTATAGGGCTCCTTAACAAATCCGGGGGAGTCCATTTCGGCCTTAGGAAACCGGGACGGCCTTTGTTTTTTTCTTTAGGAGCATCACGCCAGCCGCGCTGCCGGTCATTCTGGCGCTGGTTATTCCGCTGACGCATATCAACTTGAGTTTTTGTCTGAGAAAAGAAAGGACGCTTTTCACCCTCGGGACGGTTTTCGACCTGCGGCTTATCCTGTTTTTTCTCATTCCGATTCCGTTGGTGATTATTATTCCATCCGTTTTTATTATAAGGTCCCCTCCCATTTCCGTTCGTCATGTTCACCCCCTTGGGGAATTCCTAAAATTCCATCGCTCAAAACCTGAGCAATGCGGGAAATTGCCCCATGCAGATAATCTTCATTATTAATTTTTTGTTTAAGTTCCGCAACCCGTGCCGGATCCGTAACTCTTTTTCTTTTTTCGAGATGCGCTGTCATATATTCTCCACCCATGCAGCGGCAATGTGCTGAAAGCCGTCCTGTCCTATAAAAATAACATCAAAACGTATTGCCATACGATTATATTCTCGATATTTTTCAAGAAAATACTTAGCGCTTTCGATTATTCTTTTTTGTTTTTTTTTGTTAATACTTTGCTCAAGACTGTCGATAAAAAGGGAGTTCCAACTTTTTACTTCAATAAAGATAAGCGTTTCGTTTTCAATACCAATTAAGTCAATTTCACCGTAAGGAGAACGAAAATTCCTGTCAATGATCGTTACCCCCCGTTTTTCAAGCTCTTCCGCTGCCCGCTGTTCCCCTTTCTTGCCTTTATCCCGTGAATTATCCACTTAAGACGCTCACAAAAGTCATATCGAGAAACGCGGGCAAATTTTTGCCCGCACGAATATCGTTATTTCTGCTCGGCCTGTACCACTGCACCCTCTGCCTGTTCTGTCCGCACCGTAACAACAGGACGAACAGCTTTTTTGCCCAAAAGCTCTTTGATTTTAGCAGCTTTACCGATTTTATTTCTGATATAGTAAAGCTTTGCCCGGCGAACTTTGCCGGCCCGAACAAGCTCAACCCGTGCGATTCGCGGTGAATGAAGCGGAAAAATCCTTTCAACACCAACCCCGTAAGAATTTTTACGAACCATAAATGTCTTTGCCGAGCGAGAATTCTTCATCGCGATAACCAAACCCTCAAAAATCTGAATACGCTCGGTTTTCCCTTCCACAATTTTAAAGTGAACCTTAACCGTATCACCCACCTTAAATTCATCAAGGGTTTCTTTCATTTGAGCAGCTTCAATAGCCCTAATTTCATTCATACCATTACTCCTTAGCAGCGTTATCCATTCCCCGAATTAAGACAAGCGTTTCCTCGTCAAAAACACCCATATCCACACCCTTTTTAATCAAATCAGGACGCACACGCAGAGTTTTTTCAATACGCTTTTGCAATCTCCAACGCCGAATATATTCGTGATGCCCCGATAAAAGTACATCAGGCACTTTGAGCATATCAAATATTTCAGGCCGTGTCCACTGGGGATACTCCAAAAGTCCCCCCGTAAAACTTTCTTCCGAAAGAGAATCTGCCTTAATTACCTCGCCCACCAAACGATAAACAGCGTCAATAACAACAAGAGCGGCAACCTCACCGGAAGAAAGAACATAGTCACCCACCGAAATCTCATCATCCACATAAAGATCAATAATCCGCTGATCAATCCCTTCATAACGCCCGCAAATAAGAATAAGTTCATCTTCCTGCGAAAGTTCCCGTGCCAACGCCTGATCAAAAAATCTCCCTGACGGTGAAAGATAAATAACCCTCGCTTTTTTTTGGGGGGAGCGGTTTTCGCTTTGCCGCGCTGCCTCCCCCAACAAGCCGCATTCATCAATGCGGCCCCTCCCCTCTCCATCCGGTCGGACACATTTTTCATCAGCTTGCAAAGATAAATCCTCCGGGCACTGTGTTTGATAGTATTCAGCTTCCCCTCCGGAGAAGTTTTTTTGATCTGCCAGCTCCGAAGTTCCGGAAAGCGCGATTTTTTTACGTGCACCGGCGGCTTCCAGGGCGCGGGAAAGCGGCCCGGGCAGAAGGAGCATACCCGCACCTCCGCCGTAGGGAGCATCATCACAAGTTTTATGTTTATCGCAGGCAAAATCACGGATATTAATTGCATTGTACGAAAAAATCTGCCGCTTGACGGCCTTTGCCATAATCGAACTGGCAAAATAAGTGTCAATAATTTCAGGAAAAAGGGAAAGGATATTAATATTCATTTTGGTAATTCACATTCGGGATAATGATTGCGTCTTCCGGCCAAAGCATTAAAAAACTCAAACTCTACTCATAAGAAATATTCTCGAAGTATCCGGTGAAAAAACAGGTTCTTACTCTAAAATCCATGAGTTCAGCAGGATTGCCGTATTTTTTTCAAGGGAAATTTCACCAATAAACTCGTTTCTGAACGGGATAAAGCGTTTTTCAGCCTGGACTGCCGGTATTTTACCTGCCCCGCCATCGGAAGACAGCAGCCGGATTTCCGCAAGCAAAGCACCTCCACCCTCAACAATGTCACAAATTTCCGCCCGTACAAGGCCGCCCTCATCCACAAGGCGGATACCTTTCAGGTCTTCAATATAGAATTCGCCTGCGCCAAGATTCGCAGCATTAGAACGCTCAACAAGTACTTCGGAGCCGCAAAGTTGTTTTGCTGCTTCCGGCGTCTCAATCCCTTTAAATTTTACTAAAAGAACCGCACCATTTTGCTTGCATTGTTCTATTACGTATTTTTTTTCACTCTTTTTACCAAGAGAAGGTTCGCGTAAAAGCACCGCAGAAAGCTTCACAAGGTGAGCATTTTCCCCTGAAAGGGAAACCAGCCGGAGAAAGCCTTCCACTCCGAAAGGCTGCCCGACAATTGCCGTTACCAATTGCTCCATAAAAAATTAAAGTTTCCAAAAAGTTCCCCGCAATCTGTCGGGCGTCTTCCATGCGGAGCAGTGATTCTGTTATCAATCAAGAATTTCAAGGATAGTCCGTTTACCGGACTTTGCCGTAGCCGCCTGTAAAACAGTACGAATAGCGCGCGCAATCCTGCCGTGTTTTCCAATCACCTTACCAAGGTCACCCTCTCCGACACGAAGCTCCAAAACAACTGAACTTTCACTGTCAATAACAGTCACCTGAACAGCGTCCGGGGCGTCAACAAGACTCTTTGCTATATACTCAACAAGGTCCTTTTCCATATTCCTCTCCTTTTTCCCCTGCGTTTTTAGCCTTCCGCAAGATCTCCCGCATAAAAACCTTTTTTATTAAAGAGTTTACGCACCGTATCGCTTGGCAAAGCGCCCTTTCTTAACCATGTTCGGGCCTTTTCCACATCAAAAGAAAGCTGTGCTTCTTCTGCTTCAATAGGGTGATAGAAACCCAACTCGTCAATTGTCCTTCCGTCCCGCGGCTCCCGCTTGTCCATAACAACAATCCGGTAAAAAGGCCTTTTTTTTGTGCCAAATTTTTTTAATCTGATTCTCGCGCTCATACTTACTCCTTCAGCTATTGTATTATCTTATGAAAAAGCCCCCCGGATGTCAAGGGAGCGCGCACGTTACCATGATTAATCCGGGCAGAAATGAGGATGGTCACGCCGACAGGGACAAATGGACTGTAGAGCTAAGCGGCAGAAAAATGGGCAGAGGATTTAAGAATGATCAGCTACCTGGACAGCCCAAACTCAATTGCACTACTTTTTACCCTTTACGCATTTTGCGATGATCGCCATAATACAGGCGATGCTGCCGCAAACGATAAACATTCCCAACATTCCTTTCCACATAATATCAAGTGAATCAAATACATTTTTCAAAATTGTTTCATCCATCGTATCACGCCTCCTTTTACAGGTGATTTATGACCAAACTCAACACCAAACCGCTTGCCACAACAGAGGCGATCTGTCCCGAAACATTCGCGCTTACCGCATGCATCAAAAATATATTGGTGGGGTCTTCTTTTAACGCAAGTTTCTGAATAACCCGGGCCGACATGGGGAAGGCGGAAATTCCCGCCGCGCCAATCATGGGATTTACCTTCTTTTTCAGGAAGACATTGATGAATTTAACAAACAACACACCTCCGATAGTATCAAAAATGAACGCGACGAGTCCAAGTCCGAGAATTTTAACGGTATCAACCGTGATAAACTCATCAGCTTTCATGGTAAAAGCGATGGTTAGACCCAACAGCAATGTTATCAGGTTTGAAAGGCTCTGTTGTGCGGTTTGGGAAAGGGCTTCCAGAACGCCGCATTCACGGATAAGATTACCGAACATCAAAAATCCGATTAGGGCAAGCGCCGCCGGAGAAATAAACCCCACGATAATCGTTACCACGATGGGGAAAATTATTTTCAAAAGGCGCGGAATCTCATTGCTGGCTACGACATCCATACGTATCATCCGCTCTTTTTTTGTCGTAACCATTTTTATCGCAAAGGGCTGGATGATGGGCACCATAGACATATAAGAGTAGGCCGCCACTGCGATAGGCCCCAGATAGGATGAATGAAGTACCTGTGAGACCAGTATAGTTGTAGGCCCGTCCGCAGCGCCTATAATACCTATGGCCGCTGCATCCGTCAGGCTAAAGCCCAAAAGACAGGACAGGCTTATAGTCGCAAATATACCGAAGTGTGCGCCGGCTCCAAAAAGAAAGTATATCGGACGGGAGAGCAGCGGGGAAAAGTCTATCATAGCTCCTATGCCGATAAAAAGGAGCAGGGGCAGCACTTCCGAAGCATTTATACCTTTTTCAAAAAGCCACTGTATTGCCCCGTGGGTCTCTCCGACGCCGGGCATCATCTGATTCAGTACGCCGCTTAAAGGCAGATTGACCAGTATCGCTCCGAAGCCCATAGGCAGAAGCAGGGCCGGTTCATATTCCTTCGCTATAGCAAGATATATGAGGATAAAGCCCACTGCGAACATTACAATCTGTTTCCATGTTAACGCAAGAAAACCATCTGCCAAAAATTCCATAAATTTCCCTCCAGAACTTTTTCCGACCTGTGTCGGGACAGCTTTAAAATCATGATTTTAAAGCTGTCTTCAGTAATTAATATATATAGCTTATTGGGGAATGTAAAGGTTTTTCGCCCGTTCGCAGTTCAAGCGACGCTCAGCGACAGATCAGTCGAAATCCGACATCATTTGATGCGAGATTCATAGAGACAGCACCGCAATAAGTTATTGAAGCTTTGGTTGTCGAAATCTTCCATGATGCCTCCCGGTACATACGCAACAAGGGCGCAGTAAGGATAAACAGGCAATCTATCGGCGTACATTGCTAAAAATCCCCCGTCCTGAATTCTATGTCCTGTACAACAGCCCGGACGAGTATCCTGAAAAAGGAGAGTTGAAACTTTCGGATGCTTTTACCGAAAAAAAATACCGGTGAACCTGCTTTGGAGTAAAATGTTAGTGTTTACAACATCAATAGACTTCAGCACACCTCATTTGGAAAATATCGCTCTTCGGGGCGGACGCTGCCCCGAAGAGGGCCGATGGATCAAAAGGGTATAGTTCTTATCAGAAATCCCCTACCCCTTATTAGGGTCTTGGGGAAAGGGTAGAGGGTATAGATTTTATCAGAAAGCCTGTACCGTACCCAACTCCCCTTGGCCCTTTGCTTCGGGGTAGAGGGTCTAAATAGGGTTTGGGGTAGAGGGTATGGGGTTTTGCTTTTACCAGAAAGCCCCTGCCATCCCAAAACTCCTTGACTCATTGCTTCGGGATAGAAGGGTGAAGTTCTCATCAGAAATCTACTACCCTATACCCTTTCCCCTACTACCCTATTTTAGACCCTACTTAACACAGAACGCAGGGGCAAAGCCAATAGAGGCGGCCAAGCCACCGAATGTGGCAATCCCATTGCCGTCCACATTGCAACAACCGGCTGCACTGACTCTATAAGGCGATGCCTCCCAATACTCCGCTCCTGTCCCCCCCCCCTTGCCGTATTTTATCCGCGTTAGAGGGTCCGTATAATACTCAAGATATGCCTGATTAGCCAACTTCTCATAGGTACCATTAGACTCGAAATTCTCATTAAACATCTCCCACTCCGTCGGCAGCCAGAGAGTGTCTGTTATCGGATCAGTTCCGTTTTGCGCCGTATTCGTTATCTCCCGAGTCGGCCCCCAGATGATAGTACCATCACTCATCGGTACTCCCGCAAGCTTGAGCCCATCAGTGAAATTCCCTGTAAGATACGTCTGCATCGCACTCCCTTCATACGCCGTGGCTGTAATATTTATCATCCGTTTTCCCGGTATGTTCTGAAACTGCATCACGATATGCGGTATTGCAGGTGTCACGCCACCCGCATAATTCGTTCTGCCATTTGCTTGCGGGTTAAACGAATTTATCCCTACCACCATTATACGTAACAAATATCCGTGCGCTCCACCATCTATAGGCGTGTTCGTTGTTTCATTTATCTCCCCGCCCGAGCCAGTTCCCGTCACCTTCAGACCCGCCAAATCTACGTAATCCCCCAGCTTTATCTTCCCGTTTTTCAATAAGTCGGTCTTGCCGGAAAAAGCCCGGAGATACTCGTGTATCTGTGTAAAGGTGTCCTCCACACGCTTGACACCATCAGTTGCAGTTACCCCGAATTTTACCGTC
>JAITXS010000140.1 GCA_031284645.1 Spirochaetaceae bacterium
GATCGATCAAACTTAAGGAAGTTATGAAAACGTCCCGTGGTATCATTATAGGCATACTGCAGCAGTCCAAGATATATTCCTGCAAGGCGGTCAATCTCCGGATCCTCCTCTTCGGACTGGGAAGCAAGAAGGACCATCAGAATCAGGGCACGGGCACTATCATCAGAACAGTACCCCTCGGTGTAATTGGGAACCGTATAGATCGCGTGTTGGATAATTCCGATATCATCGGTAAGCCGCTTGATGTGATCTAATTTCAATTTGGGAAGCTCATTTTGTTCTTCCTCGGAGAAGAGCCCCCCCAGCGGAAGAACCACCTGATTCGGTCGGGTCATCCGGGCTTCGTTGAACAATTCCACATACTTCCGGGCCACGTTGGGCCAGGTCATTTCCCTGCCCGCAAGGAATGCGTTTTTTCGCATGGCGTTCCGATCCGCATCGCTCGATGCAAGGCGGATAACCGCCTCGGCAATAGCCTCCGGGGAGTTGAAGGGAACCAGGACACCCCGTCCGTCGGACAGAAGTTCCGCGGCGTGCCAGTAGGGGGTGGAGATGATCGCGTTTCCTATGCCATAGGAATAGGCCAAAGTTCCCGAGGTGATCTGTTCTTCATAAAGATAGGGGGTAATGTAGATATCCGCCATCACCAGAAATTCCTTGAGCTCGTCGGGACTAACAAAGCGGTTACGGAAAAGGACATGCTTTTCAACGTGCAGTTCCGCCGCAAGTCGCTGGAGCGAAATACGGTAGGCTTCCCCTTCATGGCGGAGAAGCCCCGGATGGGTTACCCCCAAAACAATATACACGGTTTCCGGCTTTGTTTTGATTATCTCCGGAAGAGCCTGGATTACCTGTTCAATGCCCTTGTTGGGAGAGAGGAGCCCGAAAGTGAGGAGCACCGTTTTATCGGCCATATCGTATTGGCCTTTATAAAAGCTGGGATCGATAAAAGGCATATCGGGAATGCCGTGAGGTATAAGCCGAATCTTTGACAGGGGAACATTATACACCGTTGAGATCAGATCCACCGCCTTTTGGGTCATGACCGCGAGAAAACCGGAACGCTGGGCAATCTCCGTGAGTATCCGCCGCTGCCTTGCGCTGGGATTTTGGATAATCGTATGCAGGGTGGTAACAATGGGCATCCTGAGCTTGCGGATTAGCGAAAGGAGAAAGAGCCCGTCATCCCCGCCGAAAATGCCGAATTCATGCTGAAGGCAGACAATGTCCGGGTTATTGCTGTTAAGAAAATCCGCCGCCCGCCTGTAGGATTCAAGGTTCTTCTCTTCGATCTCAAAACGTACCCGTGAAGGATAGGCGTATCCCTCGGGGATGTCCGTGATGGGTACCGCGAAACAGGAAATTCCCGGATGGGCGGCGGCAACGGATTCACAGAGGCTTGTGGTAAAGGTGGCAATACCGCACTGGCGGGGCATGTAATTTCCGATAAAGGCAATATTCAGGATAGAATTGTTCATTCAGTACCTCATAAAACGGCCCTGGCATACAAGCATTACCAGAAACATAAGGGCGGAACTGAATGCTACTCAGTTGGGAGAAACTGAAAATGACTTCCCCCATATAACATGACTATACACTAATTTTCAATGTACGAATACGGCCAGTGTGCGAATACGGCCAGTGTCAACGCAACGTAAAAATGTCCCCATTTTGGAATTAAGCCGTTTTGCCGCATAACGGTTAAAACACTCATGTTAATCAAATCATCTGCGCTTTATCCTCACTCTTCAGTCTCATGGCTTCCCCAGCAGGCCGAATTTATGGTATATCTTGTATAAGTTTAATTTCGGACGCGCAGTAGTGCCGGTAACAAGGATATATGAAAGGAGCTTGCGGTGAATGATTGTCTTTTTTGCAAGATTATAAAAGGTGAGATTCCCTCAAAGAAGCTTTACGAAGATGATGATATCATTGCTTTTTATGATATTGATCCGAAAGCTCCGGTTCATTTTCTTGTTATTCCCAAAAAACATATTGAAAATATTATGGAAGCGGGTAAAGAGGACGAGCGGCTGCTCGGCGTGCTTTTGGCGCGGGCGGCTTCTCTTGCACAAGAGACGGGGTGTGAAGATCGCGGCGGGCGTTTTGTGATAAACTGCAAAGAAGACGGTGCTCAGAGCGTGAATCATCTTCATGTTCATGTCTTAGGCGGACGCGCCCTTGGCTGGCCGCCGGGGTAATTATATGAAAAAAAACCTGTATGGGCTCTTATTAAAATCAGAGGCGTGCCTGAACAAAGTTGTCTGCTTTTGTTTTGTTTTTTCTTGTCTGACCTTTGCCGTTCTTGATGCTCAGGAGATACAGCCTGACCGACCGGTGTATCAGAAAATATCGGGAATACAGGATCCGGTCGCCCTGATTGGCATGAGTCTTACGGAAATGCTTGAGGCTTTCGGTCCGCCTGTATCAGTTTATGCGCTTCGCGGCGCGGAAGAATGGCAGGATGATGTTGTTTTTGAATACAAGGGCATGGATTTTTATCTTTATAAAGATCGGGTCTGGCAAGTTTCGCCTTTAAGCATATACAATATCAGTGTGGGAGACCCTAAGATGGCCGTTACCCTAAGCTGGGGAGATAAGGCTGCGGATAAAGACTCGTACATGATTTACGAAGTGCCGGGGAAAGCGTGGAAAATAGAATTACGGTATAATATAGATGCAAAGGGAAAAATTTCCGCAATTTATATTTACCGTGCTGATTATTAAGGGTATCTATCAAGGTGGAGTTGGAATAAAAATGGCAAAGATTTGTCTCTGTTTAACGGGAAAAACACTTGCCCGTAATTTGGAAATGATTGACAGGTACCGCGCCTATATTGATCTTGCGGAATTGCGTGTTGATTGTCTTTCGGATGATGAACATGATTCGGTTCGCCGATTTCCCGCCCTTGCCGGATTACCGGTTATCCTTACGGTTAGGCGGAAAAATGACGGCGGACACAGCAAGTACGGGGAAAGCTCCCGTATCGTGATTCTTTCCAAGGCGCTTGCCTTTGCACATCCTGACTCGCGGCATAATTTTGCCTATGTTGATCTTGAAGAAGACCTTGATGTTCCCAGTCTGGAAGAAGTCGCCCGTGCTTTTGGTACTCGTATTATCCGTTCTTTTCATAACTTTGAAGGGACTCCTTCTAATCTGTCCGCACGAATAAAATCTCTCTACCATGTCGGCGATGAAATTGCGAAAATCTCTCTTATGCCGAAAAGTTTGGACGATGTCCGTACTCTTTTTGAAATATCAAAAGAACTGCGGGACAAAGAGAAAATACTGATTGCTATGGGCGATCTGGGGCAGTGTACGCGAATTCTGGCGGAAAAACTCGGCTCCTATTTAACGTATACCTGCGCGAAATACGAATCGGAAATGCAGTCCGCAGCGCCCGGTCAGATTGATCCCGTGGAGCTTTGTGATTTATTTCACTTCCGTGAGATAAACGATAAAACCACGGTGTACGGTATTAGCGGATACCCGCTGCGGTCAACGGGAAGCCCTCTGTTTTACAATAACATTTTCAACAAAGAAAAGATGAACAATGTGTATGTCCGCTTTCCCTCCGCAAAGATAGAATCTTTTCTTCAATTTGCCGATACCATCTCCCTTGCCGGAGCCTCAATTACGGTACCGCATAAAGAGGCTGTATTAAAATATCTCAGTGAGATCAGCGATGAGGTCAAATCGGTCGGGGCCTGCAATACCATTGTCCGAACAGAACGAGGGTGGGCGGGGTATAATACTGATACATCGGGATTTCAAGGATCATTATTAAATTTAATCAACAGCAGCGCTGAAAAAACGAGTGTACCCAAGAGATTGTTTTTAAAAATTTTTCCACGAAATAACAACCTGAAAGGAAAACGGTGCACGGTAATCGGAGCAGGCGGGGCTTCACGTGCGGTATGCGCGGTTCTAAGCAGATTGCAAGGTAAAGCCCTTATCTTAAACAGGGATATTGTTCGGGCGAAAGAGCTTGCAGCCCTTTATAAATTTGAATATGGCCCTCTTGACGAAGAAAGCGCAAAACGGATGAAAAAATTTCGGGATATTATTATTCAAACAACATCTGTCGGCATGGAGCCGAATATCGATAAAGACCCTGTCCCATCGTATGAATTTGATGGCAGTGAAATAGTGATTGATATTATATACAAGCCCGCGCAGACAAAATTCTTACAACGTGCGATCCGTGCCGGATGCAAAGCAATTAACGGTGAGGATATGCTCTACCGTCAAGGGCTGGATCAGTATGCCTGTTTTTTTGGAACAGAATATCCTGTTGATTCAGACAAAAGAAGATAACGGAGAAAATATGAAAAGTACCGCCCCATATACGATTGTTTATCAGGATAAACATATTATCGCACTTAATAAGGCAAGCGGTATTTCTGTCGGTGCGGACAGATGGGAGGCCTCAAAAGAAAGGCTTGATACCCTTCTTAAAGAAGACCTGCACGCCGATCTTATACTCAGAGTACATCGTATTGATAACGGAAGTTCCGGGCTTGTTGTTTTTGCAAAAGACACTGCAACTCATAAAAAATTATCCCTTGCCTTTGAAAACCGGATTGTAAAAAAAAGTTATATCGCGGTTGTCTGCGGAAGAGTCACATGGAAAGAAAATTTGTGCGATTTAGCTTTGATACCGGACGGTAATAAAAAACACCTTACAATCGTTGACAGCTATCGTGGAAAAAAATCACTGACAAGATTCCGGTTTTTATGCAGTGCCGGTTCCCTGAGTGTACTGGCTGCGTTTCCCGAAACCGGACGGCAACATCAGATACGGGTACACTTGTCAAAGATGGGACATCCCATTGTATGCGACCGCTTGTATGGATCCGAGACACCGGTCTATCTTTCCGGATTTAAGCGTGCGTGGAGGGGCGATCCCTTTGAGGAAAAACCATTAATCTCACGCTTGGCATTACACAGCGAAAGCCTCCTTCTCCCCGAGTATTTTGTCACGCCGCAGGAGAATGGCAGCTGTGATTTACTCTTGTCCGCCCCCCTGCCTAAGGATATGTCGGCGCTGATAACACAAATCAAAAAATGCGGCGCCGGTATTCAGGAATCCGCTCTTTCCCTTGCAGAATCTGAGCCTGAGCAGTAAAAACACAAAAATACCAGAGCCCCCGAAACCGTGAATATGCGTATCAATAAGAAGAGCCTCGGGCGGAAACTGTTTTTTCATAAACCATAATCTATAAAGGGGGAAGCCTCCCCCTCGCTCCGAAGTCCTCGGCTCCGTTTACACTTCGCCTCCGGTCTTCTCCGCTACCCCCTCAAAGCTTGCCAATGCCCCCTCTACCCCGAAGCAAGGGTAATAGGGGTAAGGGTCTTGGGTATTGGAATTATCAGAAATCCACCCTGTCTACCCCCGAAGCAAGGATCAAGTGACGAGAGGATTTGGGTAGCAACTTTCTGGTAAGAACTAGACCCTATACCCTTGCCCCAAGACCCTAATAAGGGTAGGGGCTTTCTTGTAAAACCAAGACCCACTACTCCAGACCCATGACCCTATTCTACCACCTTTTCGGTTTGAAATCCGGGTCATCGGGGAGTATCTTCATGGTGTCGCCGCTCTGTTCAAGTACATAAAATCCCTGTTCTATCGCATAATTCCGTGTTTCACCATCGATCACTGCCGCCGCTATCGCACCGTAGAGATTTAGTCCCGCATAGCGCTTATGCGTTTTGAGCAGGGTCATTCTTTTTACATGCCGACCTATATCATCCGTGGTCGGATGCGTTTTGACTTCAACTATCATGATATCCTCGCCGTTTTGGAACACAGTATCTATCTCGGCCAGGGTCTTGCCGTTTTGGTCTTGTATCTGAATATTGCGTGCGGTACTGTCAAACGAGAAACCCATTTTTTTAAACTTTTCAAGGACATTCGGCGTTACCAGATGTTCGATAATTTCCCCAATTCTGTTGGTCAATCTCCCCAAACTTTTGTCGATCTGTTTCATGCGTTGTTCTGCCAGGAAGGCCGCTTCCTGTTGTCTCCGATCAGCTTCCTCCCGTTCCTTGCGAGCTTTTGCCTCGGCTTCTTCTTGTTGCCTTTTGAATTCCGCCCGCTCCTCACGGAATTTTGCATCGGCTTCCTCCTGTTTTTTACGGGCTTTTTCCTCGGCTTCCTCCTGCCGTCTTTTGAATTCCGCTCGTTCCTTGAGGAATTTGGCTTCAGCTTTCGCCTCGGCTTCCTCCTGTTGTCTTTTGAATTCCGCCCGCTCCTCACGGAATTTTGCATCAGCTTCCTCGCGTTCACGGGCCAGCCTGTCCAGCCACTCGTTAAAATTCGCCATAGTGACGTACTCCCGCTCTCTCGGCCGGTCTTTTGTTTCTGTCATTTTTTTTACCTCCACATTAAAATATTATAAAGAGCCGTAGGGCTATGGGTATAGGGTAGACGCTTACTAATATCACGAAACCCCATACCCCGAAGCAAAGGTTTAGGGAAGTTAGGTATGAGGTAGAGAACGTCAAATAAAAATCTATACCCTATTACCCTTTACCCATAACCCTACTTTGACCCCAAACCCTATGCAATACTTATAGTGCACTGCGTGGTTTTTGCTTTAATCCATCTGTAAAAAAAGTGTAAAAGACATCAGGATAAATTTAAAATGAGAGAAACCCTTAAAAAATTTAATGATTTTTTAAGGGTTTTACCTCTTACATTGGTCGGGAAGTCTTCACGTTTGATCCATCGGCCCTATTCGGGGCAGCGCCCGCCCCGAATAGGAATATCTTTCAAATAAGATGTGCTAAAGGTCGCTTGACAGAATCATGACAAAAATAATAAACTAACACTATGAGGAAAAGGGTGGGAGATATCATATCGGAGAGAGTCCGGTCTATTTTCTCTTTGGCTGACACAGTAGCAGGATACCTGTCTGCGTATACCCAAAGCGCCTGCGACCCAATACCCAATACCCAATACCCAATACCCAATACCCAATACCCAATACCCAATACCCAATACCCAATACCCAATACCCAAATTATTATTTAAGTCCAAAAAAGTTTGTCAAGCCCC
>JAITXS010000014.1 GCA_031284645.1 Spirochaetaceae bacterium
CATCCCACCACGGATGATATCGTCCGTCATACAAAAAGAATGACCCTGCTGCAAACGCGGGATATGTATCCGGGACTGAAGCTCTACGGCGCTATAGCGGCTGCGGTGATCGACGACGAGACGCGGAATTATGCGATAGGGCAGGGTTTTTATGTACTTGAGCAAAGCGGCGACACCATGAAAATACTCCCCGATGACCCGGATTTCGAACCGCGAAGGTGGTAGAATAGGGTTTGGGGTTAAGGGTATTGGGTATAGTAATATCAGAAAGCCCCTACCATACCCAACTCTCCTAAACCTTTGCTTCGGGTAGGGGGTATAGATTTCTGGTTCTCCAAGACCCTATACCCAAAACCCTACTACCCTTCTTCTTGGGTTATAGGGTATGGGGTATAGATTTTACCAGAAAGCCCCTACCCTATCCCCTTGCCCCTCACGATTATTAAATACGGTGCTTGCTTTTTCCGATAATAACACTATGAAAGTTTGGAAAGCCGGACGGAAAAACGCGATACGCAGATTTTTTTATTGCACGGCACTGATTTTTTCAATACCGCTTTCCGCACAAAACGTTTTGCGGGGTGAGATTTCCGAGGAATTAGAGCCTGTTTATGCGGTGTTTTTGGGCATACCCTCGCCGATTGATAATAAAACAGCAATACTCTGGGCATTGGAAGATTCTGCCGCTGCATTTGCAGGCATGATTTATGGCTGGAATTTTGAATACGAACCCGGCGAACGCTCACGGAATATCCCTGAAACCCTTGATTTAAATTCACTTGGCGCAATTCAATTCGGGGATCGGAGAATGAGCATAAGCGACACCCGGGTAGAAAACGATATGTTTTATCTATCGAGCGATTACACGCTTTCCCCTGAGCAAGAGTACCGGATTAAGGCTTGGAATGCTTCCACAACGGTCGGCATAAACACTATAGGTTATGCGTCCCTGCAAGGCAATCCTGGTATCACCGATCGCAGAATGATTAAATTTTCCGCACTGGAAGATGCCGTAAAAAAAGCAATCCGTTCCTATTTTCGCTCAATTGTAAAAAACCGACCGCGCGCCATAAAAGGCTATATCGCCCTCTCACAATTTCCTTCCTTCAGGATAGCCCACGGACAATGGGCAGCGACAGCCCGCTTTAGACTACAGATGAGCGAAATCGTGCCATTCTCCGTGTATTAACAGATTTTCGCTGTTTTTTCACGACCCGCAATTCAGGTGCCCGGAAAACGTAATCATTTTCCGCCTTATACTTTTTCTTTACGCAAGCTCTCCAGCGAATATTGTATCCGTTGCCCACAAATATCCGCGCCAAGAAGCCGCACGGAGAGAAAGAGCGGCGGGCTTACCCGACCGCCGGTAATTGCAACGCGAAGCGGCATTAAGAGATCGCCAAGTTTAACCCCTTCTTTTTCCGCTTTTGCTTTCGCGATTTTTTCTGCGCCCTCATCATCTTCTTCCGCCATTTCCTGTATGATATCAGAGCCCATCTGTAATAGTTTTATCGCACTCGCAAGATTCGATTTTTTGGGAATAAATTCATCCGGAGGTGCAGGAACAGGGGCTGAAAAAAGATACGCGATCTTTTGCGGAATCTCAGGCAATAACAGAGCGCGTTCTTTAACAAGCGGCATCGCTTTAATAAATAGCTCTTTTTGTTTCTCTGTCGGCCCCAGTGCGCCTGATCCAAATAAATTCATTTCAATCGCAAAGGGCAGTGCAAGAGCGGCAAGATTTTCATCACTACTCATTTTGATATACTGCGCGTTATACCACTCAAGTTTTTTATAATCAAAAATTGCCGGCGCTTTGTTCAATTTGTCTAAACTAAAGCGTTCCGCCAAGTCTTTTAAGGTATAAATTTCTTTGCCTTCTTCGTACGATGCGCCGAGCAGAGCAATATAATTTATCAAAGCTTCGGGAAGATAACCGTTTTTACGGAATTCGTTGATACTCGTGGCCCCGTGCCGCTTTGACAATTTTTTTCCGTCCTGTCCCATCACCATAGGCAGATGGCAAAATGCGGGTGCCTCCCAGCCAAAAGCCTTGTAGAGAATAACGTGCATCGGCGTTGACGAAAGCCATTCCTGCGCACGAAGCACATGCGTGATATTCATTAAATGATCATCAACAATATTCGCAAGATGATAGGTGGGGAAACCATCTGATTTGAGTAATACCGGATCAGGATTGATATCATCATTTTTCCATTCAATTTCGCCAAGAAGTATATCAGTAAAACGAGTCGTTTCCCCAAGAGGAATTTTTAAACGAATAGTATGAGCTTCTTTTTTTGCCCGAGCCGCGGCTTCAGTTCGATCAATGTTCCCGCACAGGCGATCATACCCTGTTTCCGGTGAATGCGCCGCCTCTTTTTCTTTGCGTAACGCATCGAGGCGTTCGGAAGAACAAAAACAATAGTAGGCCCGTCCGCTCTCTACAAGTTTTTCCGCGTATGCTTTATATAAAGCGACACGTTCCGATTGAATATACGGCTTGTAAGGGCCGCCGATATCCGGGCCCTCGTCCCATGAAAAATTGAGCCATTTAAATGTATCGTATAGATTGTCCGTAAATACATCATCGTAACGACTGCGATCCGTATCTTCCAACCGTAAAACAAAAGTGCCGTTTTTTGCCTTCGCAAAAAGATAATTAAACAGCGCGGTCCTTATCCCGCCGATATGCTGTAACCCGGTCGGCGAAGGCGCGTATCTATCTCTGATGTCCATAAAAATTTCCTCTAAAGAAATTATATAATAAAGAAAGAACTTACTACAAGGCAGACTTGGGGAATCAAGCAGACTTGAGCCCACTTACACGCTGGCGATTCGGTATGCGTACAAACCCATGTCGAGGCATAACCTTATGCGGGTCACAAAAATGCCCCAAAAAAGATATTATAATGAAATAGATGGATTTATTTTTAGGTATATTTTCTTCTAATTCTTTACAATATAATGATTTAATTTTTCTATGAACCGCTCGCCCTGTCTCGGCATACAAAAATCATTAAAGTATTTTATATTTTTTGCCGATATTATGAAATATGAAATATAAATCCTTGGCCTTACTCGCCTTTCTGATGCCGGTGCTCCCTCTCTTGGGTGCGCAAAACGGCCAAGAAAGTCGCTTAGACTTAAGCATAGCTATATCCCCGGACGCCGTCTCGTATGAAATTCAGGTTGAGCGTGAAGAAGGCAGAAATAATCAAGGTGATGCCATTTATACCTTGATCATAAGTTATCAAAAGGAAATTAAAGAAAGCAATTTAAAAGTCAGGCTCCGGCCGGGAACTTACCGTTATCGGGTTATAGTCTACTACAAAGTAAAGACTCCGGGTGATCCGACAAATTGGCAATATTTTTCAGTGGAACCCGGTCCGTTACCCAATACAAAGAGTGAAGTACGACGAGAAGAAGTAAAAAACACCCCGGCTATTACACTCATCATTGAAAATAGCTCGCAAGTAGAAGAGAGGCCAATCGAAGAGCTTGACAACACAGATCAGGCACTGAGCAAGAAGCCGGTGGATAACACGGATCAGGCACCAGCCACGGTTTCTCAAACAACAAAAACTGATCCGGAGAAAGCCCTGAAAAAACAAAGTGTGGGGTTTCAACTTGAAGCAGACTACAGTCCGCTTTTCCCCCTCTATGGTAAGCTTAATACTTACCTTGATGCTATCTACCCCTTTGGAATGGATATTCGCATGGCTATTCTTGTTCACGGAGACGCTCTCTCCTTGGGCGTGGAAGCAGCCGGAAGTTTGCGATCTTTTACTATACCCCCTATAAAACAGCTGAAATCAGGCGGCCTTTACACAGTCGGTCTTAACTTTCTCTTTCAAATACGCATAGCAAAACCTCTGTTATTGAATATACGCATAGGTGCAGGTTCCGCGATATTCGACAGACTCCAATTCGAAACAGCAACTCAATTCAAGTCAGGTACCTATGTCTGCCCCTACTTCGCCAGCGGCATCTCGTTGAATATTTTCTTCGGATCATGGTTCTTTATCGCGCCTGGGGTGGAATTTATGAATATCTTTACCGTTGACCAGCCTTCTCCCGCTTATATAAAAACTTCCTTTGGTATTGGGTTCCGTTTATAAGAGACGGGCAGTCTTTTGATTTCTGAACCCGAGCTTTCCTGTTAATGAGTACAGCAGATACCCATTAACAGGAAGGCAAAGCGGGCGATGCCGGAATACACCGAACTTCCTCCTTTGTTTTGAAATGTATCGGGTACCTAAACCATTTTTCATTTTTTTCCGATATTTTTGATAGGTGAATAAAGAGATGGCAGAAGAGTACGTCGGATCGTAAAAAATCACGGCGGACAGCCTGATTCACGAATAGTAAGGAGCATGTATGACGGATAATTGTGATGATCTTCAATATGAAAAGAGACTTTCTGTTTTAAAAAGTCAAACAGAATTATTAAAACAAGCTGTGTGTATTCAAAAAACGGTACAAATGGCGGTTTATGAAAAAAAATGGACTGATTTTGAATTCGCGATTCGTGCTTTAGAAGCTGTCTCGCTGAAGATCGAAGCGCTTGAAAAGGAACGGCTTTCATTTTTTCATGATACGTATCAAGGTGCTGAGCCTCAGGGGATGGGGGATGCCTCAGATCTCAACTTTCAGGAAATTAAATATGATACCGGGAATTTTTACGCATGGGCGGCAAGTCTTCCGGTTCAAGAAAGAGAGTTCATAAGCGCCTGTTATCGTGATCTAAAAATGGAGGCCGCCAAATTCCGTTTCGCGGGCATCGCGTTCCGCACATATCTGAACGAAATGGATTCCGTTACCCGCGCTTTTCTTGACGCTGTGTTCCCCGAAAGACGGGGTAAGCTCTACGGCAGACGCGGCGCGATCAAAAACGCCGATATGCGGCGTATGGTTCTTGACAAGCAGGTCTAGGCCCAAAAACTCTCAATTTAACATGGGCGGCAAAACCAGCATGATAAATCTTTGTGTCAAATTGAGAATTGTTGTCCATCAAAGTTCGCTTATTTGCGTTTGCTTAAATGCACGGCAAACTGAAGAATTTCATCTTTAAGATAGATGAACTGTAAGTTTCCGTTGGGGTCATACTGGGCACTTGCCGGATCAAGTGCTATACCGCGCCGTTCAAGGTAAGCGGCGGCTTTGGGGACGCTCCATGTGCCAATTCCGATATGTCCCTGTGTCCCGGGGCCTTTTTTGTTCATCACTTCAATTGAGTCACCGGCAAAAAAAGATTTTGATGTTGCTCTTAGACCAAAGCCGAATAATGTTTCAAAGAGCTGCGCGTTTTTCAAGGCTTCGGCTTCAGATCCGGAATTGATGCCGATATGCGCTAAAGAAAAACCAAGCATACTGAACAGGGCCTGTCGGCAAAGAGCGCTTATATCATCAAAGGCATCGTTGTTGATAAGTTCCGGGGAAACCATCCATGAACCGCCGCAGGCAAGGATTTTATCAAATGCCGTGTATTTCGCGATATTAGCTGCGCTTATACCGCCGGTTGGCATAAATTTTAACCCACTGTAGGGTGCTGAAATTGCCTTTATATAATCTAAACCACCTGCTTGTTCGGCAGGGAAGAATTTTACCACATTAAGGCCGGCTTCAAGCGCCTGTTCTATATCCGAAGGATTGGCGCAGCCAGGAACAATAGGGACTCCTTTTTCAGCGCAATAGGCAACGATTTTAGGGTTAAACCCGGGGCTTACAATAAAACGCGCTCCGGCGGATACCGCTTTGTCTACTTGACTTTTGGTAAGAACAGTACCCGCTCCCAGCAAAACATCCGGCATTTCCTGATGTATCCTGCGGATAGATTCTTCCCCTGCATCGGTTCTAAAGGTAATTTCAGCGCAAGGGATTCCCCCTGCGGCAAGGGCTGCGGCAAGTGGAACCGCCTTTTTCGGGTCGTCAATTTTGACAACCGGAACGACACCGATTTTTCCGATTTCTTCAAACAGAGTATCCATAACTACGCCTCACATGGTCAAATTTAAAACAGCGTCTTGTGTTGTTTTATATTTATATTATATAAAACAACACGGCGTATCACAAGCACAGCGCCTTACGGTATTTTCAGCGAGCATAATATGCTTTATCATGAAAATTCACCCGGAGGCATTGCGTTTTTTTGACTTTTAGATACAATTGTGATATTATGTAACCATGTGATATAATGCAACCATAATAATGTAAAAAAATATTATTTAAAGTAGGTATACTAGTGACAAAGCGTGATTTTCCCCGTATCCATTTTTACGACCAGGATTTTGTTGATATTTACGACAAAACATGGGCTTGGGTACAGGATTGTTGGGATCGTGATGCGGAAAATTCCGCCATAGGCGGGAAATTTTTCTCTTATCCGGCAAGTCAATCAATAAGTCAAATGGACGCTCTTTTTGCATCATTTTTCCTTGTCTATTCAAACCGGATTTTTCCGGCACACACAAGTTTGGATGTTTTTTATCAGCGCCAGGAAGAAAATGGGGCAATTCGCGCATCGTATAATATCCAAAGCGGCGAAGCGGAAAAAAGCCAGGACAATCCCGAAGGGGTTGGAATTCCGATTTTTTCATGGGCGGAGTTTAATCTCTATCATAAAGCAGCCAATAAAAAACGGATCAAAGAAGTTCTTCCGATTATTGATAAGTATAATGCATGGATTGACGCGACTTTTAAAGCGGAAAATGGTTTATACAAAGCTCCGTGGACAGCATCCGGTATGTGGAACGCACCGAGAGAGGGAACGGTGTATCCGATAGATTTTAACGCGATGATGGCGATAAATGTGCTTTATATGTCTGCTATCGCCGAAATTTTGAACGATAAAGATACAAGTTTCCGCTATAAAAAGCAGTATTTTTCCCTTAAAACACGGATTAACAGCTTAATGTGGAATGCCGAAGACGGCTTTTATTATGATATTGACAAGAATGAAAAGCAAATAAAAGTAAAAACGCTCGCATCGTATTGGACTCTGCTTGCCGAACTTCCCAATGAGGATAAGGCAAGCCGACTTATCGAAAAACTGCAGGATCCGGTATTTTTTGGATCTTCCCATCCTTTTCCGTCTCTGGCGATAAATGAACCCGCTTTTTGCGAAAAAGGGGAGGCCTATCGGGGTTCCGTATTCCCGCACCTCACCTTTATGGTGGTTAAAGGTCTTGAGCGTTATCTCCGTTGGGACTTAGCCCGTGACTGCGCGATTCGTCATCTTTACTTTGTGCTTGATTCCATAAACAGCGAAAATAAAAAAACCGATGCCTGTCTTTACGAGGCCTATCTTCCTATGGGCGGCGGCCCCGCACTGCCTCCGCCTGATTTACCCGCCTCTCACGCGCCTTTCCCAAAGACTCAATACCTTGGTTTTGGTGCGCTTTCCACGATATGCCTTACGGTGGAGAATGTTATCGGGCTTACCATTTCTTTGCCCAGAAAAACTGTGGACTGGATTATCCCGAATCTTGAAATCATGGGGATTGAAAATCTTTCGCTTAAAAAAAACATGATTACGATTCTTTCGAATAAATCAGGACGCGGTTGGGAGATTCAGGTTGAAAGTGAAAAACTCTACTATTTTACTATCAATATACTTGGCAAAAAGAAAAAAACGCTTCCCATACCTTCCGGAAAATGTTCACTGCTTATTGATAAACTCTAAGTTTGAGCTCATCGGCTTTTGAGGAGAGGCCGATGAGCTCAATATCTCCCGAAGCCTGTCTTTTGGAAAGATGTGCTATTGGGGCGGACGGCTCTATTCTCTATTATACAAGCCCAAGGGTCGCAAGCATAATCGCTTTAATGGTGTGTTTCCTGTTTTCTGCTTCGTCCCATACACGACTGTTGGGGCCGTCGATAATTTCAGCACTTACTTCTTCTTCGCGTATCGCGGGGAGACAATGAAGGAATATACAATTTTTATTGCCGGTCTTTTCCATAAGATTTTTATTCACCTGATACGGCAGTAAGAGCTTCTCCCGTTCGACTTTAACGGCTTCTTCACCCATTGAGACCCATACATCGGTATAAACCGCATCGGCTCCTTTAACCGCATTGATATCGGAAGTCACCAGACATTCAGCGCTGTTTGACTGAGAGAGACTGCCGCATTTTTCAAAAAGATCTTTATCCGGTTTAAGTTCCGGCGGTGTTATAATCGTAAAATTGATTCCGAGTTTTGCGGAAATGACCATCAAAGAATACGCGACATTATTCCTGCCGTCTCCGATAAAACACAGATGTTTCCCTGTACTATGCCCGAAATTCTCTTCGATTGTCATAACATCGGCTAAAACCTGTGTCGGATGATATGAATCGGTAAGTCCGTTATAAACCGGAACACCTGAGTAATTCACTAAATCATATAAGACACTCTGCTTGAATCCGCGAAATTCTATTGCGTCAAACATACGCCCAAGGACACAGGCCGTGTCTTTGACCGTCTCTTTTGCACCCAGCTGAATATCATCGGTAGAAAGAAAAACAGCATGTCCGCCTTCCTCGCCAATCGCTGTTTCAAACGCACAGCGCGTTCTTGTTGAGCGCTTTTCAAAAATAAGCGCGATAGTTTTACCGATAAATCGCTGATGTATTTTCTTCTTTTCTTTTTTAACTTTTTTTGACAATTCCAACAAATAACGTATTTCCTCTGATGAATAATCAAGCCATGTTAAAAGCGATCGCCCTTTAAGATCAAGTTCCATATATGCTCCCTCTATTATAATAACACAAAATACTGTTTTGTCAAAGGGATGAAGCGAGTCCGGGCAACATTATTTTCTTTCTAAAATCTAAATACAACATTTCCGGATCCCTCCCCTCCCCTATCCTTGAACTTATCCGCTGTTTGTGTTAGCTTTTATGAACGTTATGGAAAATGAGTCGAACGCTCACCGCGCTATTTGTGCCCTTATCGAAGGGGCGGAAAAAATAATCAGGATTAGACGGGATTTTCTGGAATTGTTTACTGCCTGCATTCTGGCAAAAGGGCATGTTCTTCTTGAGGACAACCCGGGATGCGGTAAGACAAGTGTCGCGAAAACTTTTGCGGCACTTCTTGGCGATGAATCTTCTGTCCGCTTTAAGCGGATTCAGTTTACCCCGGACTTGCTTCCTTATGATATAACAGGAGTTGATGTTTTTGATCCTGAAAGCCGCTCATTCCGTTTTGTGCCCGGCCCGGTGCTTTCCAATGTTGTTCTTGCCGATGAGATTAACAGAACGAGTCCCAAGGTACAATCCGCTCTGCTTGAAGTGATGGCTGAGAGGCAGGTTACGATAGGGAACAGCAGCCATAAAACGCCGAAGCCGTTTTTTGTTATTGCAACGCAGAATCCTATTGAAAGCGAAGGGACTTTCCCCCTTCCCGCAGCTCAGCTTGATCGCTTTATGATAAAATTATCCTTGGGGTATCCCGAGCGTGATGCAGAAATCTCTATTTTAAATGATAACCCTGCTGAAAACGCATTGCTAAAACTGAAGCCCGTAATCTCCGTTGATGCATTTCTTGCCTTGCAAGATGCAGTTGATCACATTTTTTGTCATCCTCTTTTAAAAGAGGCAATTGTTGATATTGTCCGCGAAACACGAACAGAAAGAACCTTTGTACTCGGTGCATCTCCCCGCGCAGCGCTTCATCTGCTTTCGCTCTCTCAAGCGCTTGCACTGGTTAGAGGACGCAGCTATGTCATAGACGAGGATATTGTAAACCTTGCCGGACCCGCGCTTGCACATCGGCTGAAAATCCGGGATGCAAAAAGTGATGTTTCAAAAATGATAAGGGAGCTTGCCCTTGAGAAAATCGGCAGGATCAAAAACCTTTCCTAAATTTTCACAACAGATTCTTCCGATTCCGCGTTTTTCAGGAATTCTTGTTTTGTGTTTAAGCGTCTTGGCTTTTATTATCGGGGATGCACGTAAAGAAATCATTTTAACCGTGACTGCCGTGATATTAGCCCTTACCCTTGTATACACTTTTCTTGCGGTACTCTGTCTCTCTATTCTTCACGGAAAGAGCTTCCGCACTATAAGCACGAGTGTTATTCCGGAAAAAATCAGGGCAGGAGGGAGCGCATCCCTGTTTATAAACGGCATGAACCGGACTTCAAAAAAATATTTTTTTATCGAACTTCCGGCGATTGTAATCCGGTTCACCCTGTGTCTTGAAACAAAAGATCATAAAAAAATCAAGCTGATTTTCCCCCGTGATATTTTTTTATGCAGCGGGGAATCCCGGGGATCTTTTTTTACTGTTCCGCTTCGGGGAGTCTACTACGGGATATATGATTACATAATCATCTCGGATCTATTTGGCTTTTTTTATTTTTCGTTTAAGATACCATCTGAAAGCGGCGGTCGTTTATTTGTCTCTCCGGCTTTGAGTCAAGAGGCAATTCCGCTTACAGGCTTTTCAGGCGGCGTGATACAACAGGAAGAAAAAAGCTTTGTCAGAACTGATGATCTGCTTGAGCAGCGTCCGTATATCCCGGGTGATGATCCGCGCCGTATTAACTGGAAGCTTTACGGTCATCTAGGGAATCTTTTTGTCCGCGAAGAAAACCGGGAACCGCCGCCTCATTCAATTTTTGCGGTTTTGATCTGCGGCGAAGTTGACGGAGCTTTATATTCGTTTTCGCCGAACAGGGATAATAAAGAAAGCGAATATAGACCGCCTTCCCGCGCTGCCGCCGCGCTTGACCTCCTGTGTGAAGTCGTACTTGCCACAACAGTGCGGTATATACAAGAGGGCGTCAGCGTGCTTTGTGGTGTGAACGGAAGTGTGATGCATGGCTGCGGACTTGAGGATATCACAAAAACATTAAGTCTGCCTTTTGCGTTTTCAAAAAAAGAATTTGCAAACGGCTGCCTGGATTTACCCCTTGATTGCAATGAAAAAAACATTGTGATTTTTGCGCTTCCTCATTTAAGCGGCGGAGAACACGCACATACAAATCACGCTATCGACAGATTTTTACTCAAAAGAAACATCACACAAAAAGTCCGTATATTATTTTTATATCATGACGAAAAAGATAGCGGCGGTGGGGATTATAATTGGAAATTAGCACAAAGCGCGGAAAAATGCGCGATACAGTATTCCCGACAGGAGAATGTTCATGCACAAGCAGTTAAAATATAAATACCGAGAAAAACATCCTCTTGCCATGATTCTCCGCTCTCTTGCGCTTTTCGGGATTCTCTTTCAATTTCATCTTTTCGCCGGTGCCGAGCTCAGCGATGCTCCTGTCTATATCGCAGCCATATTCTGCGCTGTGATCTCTGCTTCAGCTTTGGCCTTAAAACACAATACAATCAAAACATTTCCCGCACTGATTATTTTAATCCTGATTCCTTTTGCCGCACGTTTTTTTATTGCCATGCCGCGTTATTTTGCCGGTGATAATTTAAGTCTTATTATTCCTCTGGACTCCCTGCTGTTAAATTATGACCGCAATAATTTTATTTCTCTTTTGCCGTTTTATTATGCGGCAATAAGCTGCTTTTTTGCGGCAAAAGATTCGAAACTGCTGCGCCTGTCCGTATTTCTTGATTGCACTCTCATTATTATAAGTTTTTCTATTGCAAAGAGCGCCGATATAGCTTTGTATCGGCTCCCGCTTGTCCGTATCAGTCTCTTTGCGTTTTTTTTATTTTTAGAACTCTCCGCATTGATCTTGTGTGTTCCTGAAAATACGTATGTCGGAAAGAAAGAAAAGGCACGATCTTTTGCCCTGCTTGTAAGCTTAACGCTTATCTCGGGAGTGCTTTTGCTCGTGCGTGTTCAAAACCCTGCTTTAGCCGGCGGCGGAGGTGATGGGAACAGCTTGATGCAGGCAAAGCTCTTTAATTTTGACATGACGCCTTTTCTTAAATTACAAAATGAAATTTCAATGAACGATGATTTAGTCTTTATTGTAAAACGGGAGGGCGATTCAAGCGGACTCGAAAGCGTTGAAGATCGTCATATATACACGCGCCGTTTTATCTTATCGGAGTATAACAGCGAGGATACAAAAGGAAAGGCTGCGGGCTTTACCCGAAGCGAAACTACAGACGAACAAAGTCAGCGAGCGCTTCTTGCCGCCGGAGAACTTTCCTTTCAAACACAAATAACGGAACAATATAAAGCGCGGGAACTTTTAAAACAGGAATACTATCTGGTCAATATAGATTCAGCCGCTTTTCTTGCGATGAATGATCCTGTCCGCGCTATCCCTTTTGAGAATTATGACTCTTCATCGTTTAAAGCAGTCTATGCTGTTGACAGTTTTGTCTCAAACGCAAACGGCGCGGAACTCTATCACGTTGCTGAGAAGTATAAAAATGACAGTTTTCTTGGCCTCAGTGAGGGTGAATTCAATTGGTATACTGATTACGCAAACGGAAAAAGCGGGATGACAAATACAGAACGAAAAATAAAAGAGCTTGCGGAACAGCTTTCTGTTGACACAGATAATTATTTTGAAAAAACACTGAATCTTGTCTTATACCTGAGTGAGGGTGATTTTCGTTATAGTCTAAAACCGGGCATTGCCCCTGACGGGGATCAATTGTCGTATTTTTTATTTGACGCTAAAAAAGGATACTGCTCGTATTTTGCCTTTGCCTGTGCCCTGATGCTGCGTTCTTTAAAGATTCCCAGCCGTGTTGCCGTCGGGTTTTACCTTGACCCTGAAAGTGAAAAATTAGGTTTTTCACCGGTTCTTTCCAGTATGGCCCATGCATGGGTTGAAGTTTGGTTCCCCGAATACGGCTGGATTGGGTTTGATCCGACATCAAGGGAAATGGCGGCAGGCGAAGAATATACGCTGTCTACGGGTGTATCCCCGGATGTTTTTGAAAAATTGATAAAAAACATTCTTGATAATCACCATAAACTTACGGCAAAGCCTGCGCTCAGCGAAGAAGAAGAAAAAACCTCCTCCGCTGCGATGCAAAAAACCATAAAGGCGATCAAATCTTTTTCCGGACCCGTGATTTTATTTCTTATTCTTCTTGTTATACTCTTGTCTTATTTTAGATACCGCCTTTTGGCCTCTTTTACTAAAAACCCGCGCCGTGCGGCAATCTTGCTCTGGAAAGATATAACTCTTCGTCTTGCAATAAAAGACTTTAAAAAAGAGCAAAAGCAAAGTGAAGGCGAATGGATATTATCATTATCTATAACAGGAAAAGAACTTCTGTTATTATTATACGAAAATACATCCAAAGCCCGATATGCAGAGGAATATAATACAGATGACTATAAGACTTTTCTTACTTCCTATAAATTATTTTCCAAAAATTATTCGTTATTTAAAAAAATCAAAACAAACATAACAGCGGCGGTATTGATATTGTCCTGTGTATTTTTTATGGTAAACGACAGGGCGGCAGGACAGGACAGCGCTCTTTATGCCGATGAACTTTATCTTGAAGCACAAAATTCCATTGACAATGAACACTGGGAACGCTCCATTGACATATTAAACAAGGGCAAGCAGTTATACCCTGCTGATTACCGATTCCCGTTCCTGCTTGGCAGTATTTATTTCAATCATGAATTATACAAGCTGGCTAAAGCTGAGTATATTGAGGCCCAAACATTGCTCCCGTATGATGAAGAGCTTTTAATGAATTTAGCTCTTGTTACGGGAAGTTTAAACGAATACGATCAGTCAAGTATGTATTATGAAAATCTTATGGCGCTTGATCCTTCTAATGTTGATATACGGACTGAATTAGCATGGATGTATTTTAAACTTCACCGGCCGGAAGATGGTGAACAATTATTGCTTTCGACAATTGATGAATACGGCCTGTCACTGCGTCCTGCGATGATATTGGCCATTATATATTCTGATATGTTAAACTACGATGAATCAAAACAATGGTATGAATATGCCGTATCCCTGGCAAATACATTTATACTACAATTTTCTTCTTCTGTTGTTTATTATAATTATGCGATCCTGGAAAGCAGATTTTACCGCTACGAGGAGGCTTTTAATCTGGCTGAATCCTCGCTGCGTATGGCGGAGAGGGACTCTGGACACATTGCAAAAGGCGAACTCTACCTGCGCCGTCTTGATTTTTCAAACGCCTTTAGTGAATATCAAAAAGCCTATGAGCTTGATAAACGTTCCCCGATCCCGAAGCTCTCGCTCGCTCAAACCTTTCTTATCTCAGGACGGCTTGAAGAAGCGCGGCTTTATGCCGAAGATTGCAAGAATATTACAAATCATTCATGGATGATGAATTTCGGCATTGATCCGGCTCAGTTTAAAAAAGAGCTTAACGATATTCTGTATCAAACATATCTTGGCCTTTATTATGAGGAGAAAAACAAGGCGCACGCTACTATAAAAGAGAGCTTGATTTCTTTTATAAACACTATCAAGTATACATGGAAATATCAATCTCATAAAAAATTATTTGAACGCTATTCACTGGAGAGCGCTCAATCATACTCTATAAACGAAGCCGGGGGGCAGTATTTAGAAGCCTTATTAAACTATTACAAGGCATTTTCCTCGTATAAAAACCGCGCCTCCTCTTATTTAAATAAAGCCGAAATCTACGAGACAGAAATAATTCCCGCTTCGCGCATCTTGTATATGTTTGAGCGGGGGCAGCTTTTAAAAAACGAGGAGATGCTCAGGAGCGCACTTGTAATTTCCGATAAAATCTGGGAACGTGATATAATATGCGAAACAAACAAAGAGCTGTATAAGATCGCAAAAAGAGAGGGCAAAGACGAGAGCGCGTATGCTGCCGCAGAGATTCTGTATACGCTAAACCCCGGAGCTTTTCGACAGGCGGGTATAAAACTTCCCGTGCTCTTTGATATTAACGCAGGAAGCATCGGTGTAAATAAAAAAATTGAAAGATTTTTGCTCAAAGCCGGTTTTGAAAAAAGCCATGAGAAGAAGGCTCAGAGCCGATGGACTTTAGCCGTAAATTTGGAGGCAAACGGACAAGCGCTCTGTCTTCTTGTTGATAGAACAAACGGAGCAGCTCTCGTGCGAAGAAGTCTTAGACTTGAATCGTTTTCAAACGAAGAACTCGCTGCATTTGCCAATGAATTATCGACCGCAGTGTTTTCTGTAAGATAAAAAGATCGGTAAGAGGAGAAGAGCGCGGCAGATCTCATGGAAAAATTTTGCGATTTTGATAAAATTCTGTGCAATCAAAAAAAATATGGAGGAAAATGATGATGGAACTAAAACGTACAAGATTTGGAACACTTGCAGGTGGGGAAAACGTAGACCTTTTTACTTTAAAAGCCGGTAATATTCAGTTGAGTATTTCAGAGTTAGGGGCAGCATGGACGGAGCTTTTAGTACCCGATTCAAGAGGGGCCTGTGATGATGTAATTTTGGGCTTTTCAACGCTTTCTCCTTACACAAACAATGTTCCGTTTTTCGGCGCGACAATGGGGCGTTATGCAAACCGGATATCGGGGGCCTCTTTTCCGCTGAATGACAAGCAGTATACACTGTATGCCAACAATGGGGCAAACACTTTACACGGCGGACGGCGCGGTTTTGATAAAAAGCTCTGGCATGGCGAAGAATATAAAAAAGACGGTAATATTTTTGTACACTTTGAACTTGTCAGTCCCGACGGAGAAGAAGGTTTCCCGGGGCATCTGCACGCAGAAGTTAACTACGGCTTAAGTCAATCAGGAGAAGTGATTGCCGAATACAATGCAAAAGTTGATAAAAACTGCCCTGTTAATTTGACCAATCATGCTTATTTCAATTTATCCGGCGAAGGCTCGGGATCAATTCTACAGCATGAAGTTAAACTTTTTTCATCATCGTATTTGGAAGTCGATAATAATCGTATACCAACAGGCCGTCTTTTACCGGTAAAAGAAACGCCGTTTGATTTTACCGAACGTAAAGTTATTGGCCGTGATTTGGCGGCAGTCGGCGGGGCTTATGATTATTGCTGGAAGGTGGACGGGCAAAGCGGCTCTCTGCGTCCGGCGGCAGAGGTTTTTGATCCTGCTTCGGGCAGAACAATGTCTGTTTTTACCACACAACCCGGCGTACAGTTTTATACCGGAAATTCTCTTGATAATACTGCGGGTAAACTTGGTTCGGTTTACAAGAAACATTCAGGCTTTTGTCTTGAAACGCAGCATTTCCCCGATTCGCCGAACAGAAAAGAATTTCCGTCCGCCATCTTTGGGCCGGAAAGGGAGTACCACGAAAAAACAATTTTTGTCTTTAGCTAAACTTGTTGGGTAAACATTTTCGCTTTATGTGATTTTTTCTATTGATTCTATAGCTTTGTTTTTGCCTCTCATTGGGCGACAAATTCAGCGCCGCGTTGTTCTTTAACCGTAAGGGACAGGAGTCCAAGATACAGATAGGGATAGTCATCTTCCGTGTACGATTTTAAAACTCCCACGGCTTCGACCCAGCTGTCAAGTTCAGGGTACTCAAGGGGGTTTCCATCCTCTCTATCCCATGACACTTCAAATCCGGCGCTTCCGTCATTTCCGCAGCAACCCGGGCCGTAACGCAAGACAAAACAATACGGACTGTCGCTTCCAGGATACGCTTCCCGTTTAAAAAGCCCCTCAAGCTTGATTGTCTTGCCCATATAATCACCGGGATTAAGGTATATGTCGTTTGTTCGGGCAATAAACATTTTCTCTTTTATTTCTACAATTTTATTGCCGCTTTCTGTTTTTGGCCCCCCTGCCGCAACAAGAACCAAATTCTTGTCATCCTGATCGGAAAAAGCAGCCTGCCTGCCCGGGAGATCCCCGGCATTGTCTTGTGGAAGGTTTACCGATCTTGTGCCTGCCTGATTTCGGGAAACGGCGCCGGGCATTTTATCACAGGAGATTAAAAAAACAAAAAGGCAAAAAAGCGTTAAAAGCACTTTCCCCCAAGGGGAAAATAAAAAGTTTTTTTCATCTTATAACATTTTTTTTAAAATGAGCTATAAGCCTGAATAAGATAAAGCTGATGATATTCATAACAACCACGCTTGCCCCGGTAGGCGTTGCATACACATAGGATATAACAATCCCTATAAAAAAACAAATTACCGAAACAACAGCCGAACATATTGTTACACTTCTAAATGTTTTACAAAGCCGCATAGAAGTAAGCGCGGGAAAAATAATCAGGCTTGATATAAGCATGGCACCCATCATCCGCATACCTAATACAATAGTAACAGCAGTTAAGAGCGCTATAACCATATTATACACACCCGCTTTAGTCCCGCTTGCCCTGGCGAATGTTTCGTCAAAACTTACCGCAAGTATTTTATTGTAAAAAAATACAAAAAGCAGCAGGACAAGGGCTGATAAAATTATGCTTAATACAACATCACTTTTACTCATTGCAAGAATACTGCCAAACAGATAATTACACACATCAGTATTCATTCCTGTTGTAACTGATATTATAATTACCCCGATCGCCAGCGCGCCCGTGGAGAGCATCGCGATTGCGGCATCTCCTTTAATTTTGCTGTTTTCACTTAATCTAAGCAGCAAAAATGCTGCGGCAACCACGACCGGAATGGCAATCACCAGGGGAGCGACATTCATTGCCGCTGCACAGGCCAGCGCACCAAAGCCGACATGGGAAAGCCCGTCTCCTATCATAGAATAGCGTTTTAAAACAAGGCTTACACCTAACAGGCTGGCGCATAACGATACCAAAAGGCCCACAATAATGGCGCGGATAAGAAAAGTATACGAAAACATTTCAATCAGGGTGTCTATCATTATTTAGTATCCGTTTCTCCAAGGAAACGCCTCCCCTCTTCCAGTTTTCGATATTCAGTCGTTGTGCCAAAAAAGAAGCCTGTTTTTTGGAGGTGTAATATTTTTTTTGCCGACTCAACAGCCCTGCGCATATCATGTGAAACCATGATAACAGCCATTCCCCCTGCGCTATTTACTGTTCTAAGATGACTATACAGGTCTTCGGCTACCAGGGGATCAAGTCCCGCCGCAGGCTCATCAAGGAGAATTGCTTTTGGATTTGAGCAGAGTGCACGCGCCAAAAGTACCCGCTGTTGCTGCCCGCCGGAAAGTTCCCGGTAACAGGTATTACGTATATCAAATGCGCCAAGTTGATGTAAACTTGCCTCAGCCGCCTCTTTGTCTTTACGGGAATAAAAAGGCCTTACCCCCAGCAACGCAAGCCGCCCGCTTAAAACGACCTCAAACACACCGGCCGGAAAATCTTTTTGAACATTGGTCTGCTGGGGTACATACGCGATCTCATAGGGTTTTAATCCTGATTTTATGATTTTTCCCTGCACGGGTTTTATCAAACCCAACAACCCCTTGATTAATGTCGTTTTGCCGCTGCCGTTTTCACCGGAAATGCAGAGATAATCTCCCCGCCGTATGGAAAAACTCAAGTTTTCCAGCACGACATGACCATCATAAGCAAAAGCCGCGTTTTGAACCTCAAATATGTTCTCTGAATTATCCGCCATTTATAAACTCCGCCAAAGCCCTCTTACCACAAAGCCTCTTTGAGTGATTCGACATTCCCGGTCATCAGACTGTAATAACTTTCCCCGTTCTCGAAATCTTTTTTGGAAATATTATGAGAGGCATGAAGCAATAATTTTTTTGCTCCGGTTTCTTCGCTGATCATATCGGCCATCCGCTCATTGGAAAGCTCAATAAAAAAAATAACCGGAATATGCTCGGCCTTTATCTTGTTAATAAGGAAGGCCACGGTTTCTGCGCTTGGCTCGGTCTCGGTAGAGCAGCCCGGGAAAGCTGCATAATATGAAAGATTATAACTATCCACGAAATAACGGAAAGGGAAGCGATCGCCGAATACGATTGTTTTTCTTTGCCCCTTGTCAACAACTGATTGAAATGCTTGATCCAGATCATCAAGCTTGGCAAGATATCTTCGGGTATTCTCTTTATAGAAATCCGCATTTTTCCTATCCAACTCACAGAGCACAGCGGAGATTTTTTGCACGATGGATTTTGCATTTTGCACTGAAGTCCAAACGTGTTCGTCGTATTCCTTATCTTCACCGGAAAGATCATTTCCGACGGAGATCAAGAGTTCTTCCCCGCTCTCATCGTCCTCCGGCTGCATACCTTCGACAATTTCTTCCTCAACAGGATTCACGCAATCCATAAGGCTGATAATCTTTATGCCGCCAGTGTCCATCGAGGCTAAAATCCAGCGTATCCATTCGTCAGACTCGCCGCCGGTATAAATAAAAACATCGCTGTTTTGTATGGTTATAATATCCCGGGGTGTCGGCTGAAAAGAATGGGTTTCAATTGCAGGCGGCAAAAGCATAGTAAGATTAACCTTATCCCCGGCAATTTCCCGCGTAAAATCATAAGGAGGAAAAATTGT
>JAITXS010000086.1 GCA_031284645.1 Spirochaetaceae bacterium
TATTATATGAAAAATATAAAAGAAAAATTATGCAGACTTTTACCCCACCCCACCCCCACCCCACCCCACCCCATACCGGCAATTCGGTATCCGGTAGAATTTTCGAGCGAGGAAAGAGAATTGTTTGATTATGTTAAAAAAAATACCTTGAGCATGACAAGCGATGAAAGGCTTTTTAATACGATGCTTGCCTGTAAATATGTTTTAGATCAAAATATCGAAGGTGATTTTATTGAATGTGGTGTATGGCGCGGCGGTAATAGTATATTAGCTGCAGGAATATTTAAATTATATAAATCAGATCGTAAAATATATCTTTTTGATACTTTTACAGGCATGACAGAACCGGGTAAAAAAGATATTCGTATAAGTGATGGTTCTTTACAAGCTGCGATCAACGAATTTGCATCAAAAAAATGTCTGTCCTCATTGGATGACGTAAAAGAAAATTTTAGACGATACAATTTACTTTTTGATAATGTTATTTTTGTACAAGGTGATGTTTTACAAACGCTTGAATGTAAAAGCGTGCCTTCGAAAATAGCTGTTTTACGGCTTGATACTGATTGGTATGAGTCTACAAGAAAAGAGCTTGAAATTCTATATCCGCGCTTAAGCTCAAACGGCGTTCTAATTATTGATGATTACGGACATTGGGGAGGTTCAAAAAAAGCTGTGGATGAATATTTTGCAACATATGGAAATCGTTTGTTTTTTAACTACGTTGATTATACGGGCAGGAGCGCTGTAAAAGGCATATATCATGAGAGGTAAATTATTGTGAAAAATCCCGAAACATGGAGAGCTTCAAAGTATGTTCGTGATAAAAACGGACTTTTAACAGCTTCCAGAAACCCGCTGGAAGTCGGCGTGGGTTCACGTTTTATTGCAGACATTATAGCTCAATGGTACGATAGTGTTTTAAAACAATATGCTGGCGGACGTTTACTTGATTTAGGATGCGGTAAATCTCCGCTTTATCTTGTATATAAAAATTTAGTAAATGATATTACCTTAGTTGATTGGGAAAATTCATTACATCCGAATGAACATTTGGATTTTAGTTGCGATTTAACAAAAGCGTTGCCATTTAAAGATAACGAATTTGATACAATTATATTATCTGATGTTTTAGAACACATTCCCGAACCGGAATTTTTATTTTCGGAAATTGCGCGTATTCTGAACACGGATGGCATACTTTTGATGAATGTCCCGTTTTTTTACTGGATACATGAAGCGCCGCACGATTACTATCGTTATACGGAATTTAAGTTGCGGGATTTTGCAGAAAAGAGTGGACTTTCGCTTGTATCGTGTTCTTGTCTCGGCGGAGTATTTACTGTTTTGATTGATATAATGGCAAAGATTCTGGCCCCGCGTGGACGATGCGGAGAATTTTGTTCAAAGACACTCCAAGCGATAGCGAAGAAAATCCTGAAAAACAAAATGCTTTCACACCCTGAATTTCCGCTTGTGTATGCAATGATTTGTAAAAAAGAGGCATCCACATAATCTAATCCTGCCCGCTATGAGCAAGACCGCGGGCAGCGAGGGCTTTTGCTTTTTCCGAGGCCGCATAAAATGAAAGAGACAACAAGGGAAAGAGCAATATTCGTATTTTTCTGAAACCTTTTTTTCCGCCGCGAGCAGTATATGAACGTTCAAGGCTATCCCACAATTCAACGATGTGCGGAATAAAGTTAAAACTCAAGGCAAGCATTAAGCCGAATTCCGCATGCGGTGATATTTTTATAAAGGGAATCTTGCCAAGGAGGGATCGGATTTTTATTTCCACCATACAGACCGCATCTTTAATCTCGATTGAGCTTGTTGTACAGAATAATAATGATGAGAGCAGCATAACAAGGGTCAAGCGTAATACCAATAGAACATATCCGGTGCCCGGAATCAGAAGAGAGGGAAAAACAGCAAAAGAAAGCAGGGAAGTGCGAAGAATATCAATACATCTTCCTGCAATCGTTAATTGATATAATAAAAATCCGTATATCAAAGCAGGTTTTATATTTGCCCATTGATCTTTAATCGAAAAACCGGAGAAGGAGCCAAATGTTATAATGATAAAAAAACCGGCGCAAAGGCAGATAAGGTTCAAATACATAACGCTTATCGCAAGCGGGAAGAGTAATATTAATTTTATAATCGCAGGAACATGATATAAAAAAGCATCCCTTTTTTGATAACGGAAAGCCACAGCCTTCATAACCAGAGTAAATCCTCAAGACATTTGGCGCCGCCAAGCGGGTGATGTATCCCCCAGTCCGCCAGGTTTTGTGTTAAACCTTCCGCCGGAGTTCCGTTAAAGACTACTTTTCCCTGATTCAACACAATAAAGCAATCCGCCAAACGCAGACATTTTTCAAGCTCGTGCGTGAGTATAATAATCGTTTTATGCGATTCTTTTAGATCCACAATCAGTTTATTAATTTGAACAACGCCCGGATAATCCAGATTCGTGTACGGCTCGTCAAAAATAATAATATCGGCGTTCATAGCAAGCACAGCCGCCACAGCAAGACGCCGTTTTTCTCCACCCGAAAGAAAGCGGGCGGGGAAAAACGCCTTTTCGCTTAAACCGGTTTCAGAGAGCACTTTTTCAACAAAAGCATTGGTTTCTTTTTTTGGTATTTTTTGATTACGGACACTGATTGTTATATCCTCAACAGCTGTCTCACCCAAAATTTGACTATCGCTGTTTTGAAAGACAAGCCCGACTTTGCCCGAAATTTCAATGCTGCCCGAGCTGGGGTCTTCAAGTTTCGCGATTATTGCCATCAAAAGACTTTTCCCTGATCCGCTTGATCCGGCGATAACAGCACATTCCCCGCTTTTAATACAAAGACTTACGTTATCAAGTGCATAAAACTTCCCGTCGCGTATCCTGTCACTGTCGGTATATTCGGCGATACGAAAAACTTTTGTCAGATTTTGTACATTAACAAGCGTCATCGGGATTAAGATAACGTGCGGACACAGGACGTAAAGCACGCGTCAAAAGCACAAAAAGTATCAATTTTACCAGATCGCCGGGTATAAACGGTAGAAAGGCTTCCATTGCTCCTTTAAACACGGCAGATGAAAAATCAATAGTGTCTCTTTTCATAACATAAGAAATGGTATACCAGAGAAGACCCGGAATATAAATAATGATAAATCCGCTTAAACCGGCTACAATCGTTTTTATCAGTGTTTTAAAAGACCTTTTCTCCGTATAGGAAGGCATTCCAAGTATCAAGCCGCACACAAAACTACCCAAAATATAGCCTATTAAAAAGCCTCCGGTCGGCCCAAGCAAAATCGCAAAACCGCCGCGGCCTCCGGCGTAGACCGGCAAACCCAAGGCACCTGAGATCACAAATAAAGATACCGAAACAGCACCACCGGCAGCACCGAGAATAGCGCCCGAAAGAAGAGCCATCATATTTTGTAAAACAAGCGGTATAATCGCAAAAGGCCCGGCTGAGAGCTGAACAAGAGCGCTTACCGAGATTAAGGCCGCAAAAAGCGCCGTAAAAACAGAACGATTCCGCAATACACTTTTAGATAATTTTTTTTTCATGGTATTTATTTTGGGAGGACAAATTCTTCTATTTCCGCGATAACTGACTTTGCGTCTCCGCTGCCGCTGATTGAAACAGCGGCAACAAGAGCACCCTCAACAAGAGCCGCATCAGAAAGAAAAACCCTTTCTTGCAAAGCCTCGTCAAGAGCTTCCTTTGCCATCTGTGCTGTCATATGCGTTGAGCCTATATCAACAAGGACGATCACTTCTCCCTGTTCAGCCGCTTTTTGCATAGCCTCAAAGCTGCGATCAAAATCAGCCCCTAAAGCGCCGGATTTCGTACCCCCAACAGTGATAATGTTGGTACCTCCGGCCATTTCTAAAGCCAGGTCACGGGCACCTTCAACGATTTTCGGACTATGCGACAAGAGAAGTAAAGATACCATTACAATGCCTCCGCCACGGTCTTTATAATAAGATAACTTGAGGCAGCGCCCGGATCAATGTGGCCCCGGCTCCGCTCACCGAGATATGAAGCCCGTCCTTTTGTCGCTATGATATCTTTTGTGTTTTGCATACATTCCTCAGCGTGTTTTACCGCGGACACAAAGGCGCTTTTCCCGTCTTTTCCGGCTGCCGCTTCGGTTTCAAGAAAAAGAGACACGGGAATGAGTACATCAAGCATGGTTTTTTCGCCAAGCTCGGCCTTCCCGCGTGCCTGAATCCCCAAAATACCATCTTTAAAAGCCGGCACAAAAGACTCAAGATCAATCTCTTTTTTCCCTCCGACAGAGATTCCCATTTTTAAAAAGAAAGTACCGTAGAGGGGGCCGGCTGCGCCGCCAACATTGGAAATCAGGGCCATTGCAGTACTTTTAAAGGCCTCTCCGATTGTGACCGGCGGCTCTGCTTTGAGTTTTTCCGTTACCGAGGAAAAACCACGCGCCATATTAAAGCCATGATCACCGTCCCCGATTGCCTGATCAAGCTCACTCAGGTAGTCTTTGTTTTCTTCGATAACTTCCGCGATACGGGTAATAATCGCGGTCACTTTTTTTGTATCAATACTCATAATCCAAACATCCTGTATGCCGGCGTATCCGCTTTCGTGTCAAGGAATTTTTTCAGCTCGGCGTCAAGTTTCAATACAGAAAGAGAAAATCCGGCCATCTCAATTGCTGTCATATAGTTACCAACGATTGTTTGATGAACACGAATGCCTTTTTTTACCAATATATCGTGCGTTGCTTTATTTGCGATAAAAAGCTCCATAAGCGGCGTGCCGCCCAAGCCATTAACAATCAAAGCGACTTCTTCCCCTTGTTTTATCGGATTATCCGCCAAAACACGCTCAAGTAACTCTTCAACAAGCTCATCCGCTTTTTTTATTTTTCCCCTGCTGACGCCGGGCTCTCCGTGTATGCCAAGACCAATTTCAAGCTCATCTTCTGCAAGAATAAAACCGGGCTTACCGGCTTCCGGCACGATACAGGGGGAGAGTGCGAGTCCCATTGAACGGACATTGGCGTTAACTCTTTCCCCGATTTTTTGGACATAGTCCAGATCAAGACCCGCTTCTGCGGCGGCTCCCGCGATTTTATGAACAAACACCGTACCGGCAATACCCCGACGACCGCTTGTCCACGTACTATTCATCACGGCAACATCATCATTAACAACAACCTTTGCCGTTTTAATGCCCTCAAGTTCTGCCATTTCCATAGCCATCTCAAAATTCATGATGTCTCCGGTATAGTTTTTTATAACCAGAAGAACACCTTTATCTGTTTGGACAGCCTTAATCGCCTCACACACCGTGTCCGGTGTCGGAGATGTAAAAATTGCGCCGCAGACTGCCGCATCAAGCATACCTTGACCCACATACCCCGCATGAGCGGGCTCATGCCCTGAACCTCCGCCTGATACCAAGGCAACTTTGCCGACTTTTTTATTCTTTCGCGCGATTATTGCCTGCCCCTTTTCCGTAAGAGGAACTCTTATAAGAGAAGGATAGGCGAGTATGAGACCTGTTGCCATTTCGTCAACAATATTTTTTGGATCATTGATGATTTTTTTCATAACGCTCTCCTTTTAATTGCGGGTTTCTGCTTTTTAAACTTATAAAGACAGAACAGGCCAGGTAGGAATCGAACCCACGACCTACGGTTTTGGAGACCGTTGCTCTACCAATTGAGCTACTGACCTAAAATCATTCCGAAAATCAATCCGATTTTTGGAATAATAATAGAAAGTTACTTTATCTTTGTTTCTTTGTGCAGTGTATGTTTTCTGTCAAAGGGACAGTATTTTTGCAACTCAATTTTTTCCTGAATGTTGCGGCGGTTCTTTTTTGTTGTATAATTGCGTCTTTTACATTCACTGCACTGCAAAGCGATAAGTTCAACCGCTCCCTTTTTCTTTGATGCCAATTTAGTCCTCCTCGCCCCTGTTGCCGGTAAAAAACGATCTGTTCCTGTGTCGGGGCGTGTATTTCAGCCCTCGAACGGAATCGAACCGTTGACCTTATCCTTACCATGGATATGCTCTGCCAACTGAGCTACAAGGGCATGGTAAAAGCATAAAAGACCCGATGTTTTTTGTCAAGGCATTGTGACGAATATTGTCAACGAATATATAGAATCACATTTTCGCATTTAATTCCGCTTGACAAAAACCCGCCATCCATCATAAACTTTCCTTATGAGGAAAAGGGTGAGAGATATCATATCGGAGAGCGTCCGGTCTATTTTCTCTTTGGCTGACACGGTAGCAGGATACCTGTCTGCGTATGCCCGCAGTGCTGCGCCCCAATACCCAATACCCAATACCCAATACCCAATACCCAATACCCAATACCCAATACCCAATACCCAATACCCAATACCCAATACCCAAATTATTATTTAAGCGAAAAGAAGTTTGTCAAGCCCCCTTTGGGGAAAATCAGCAAGTTCAATATAAAAACTCAAGAAACAGAAAGCGCACACCATGCGGAGTCTCTCCGTACGGTGTGCGCTTTCTGTTTTACCAAAGACACAGCGAAGCAAGGGGCAGGAGAGTTTGGGATGGTACAGGCTTTCTGGTAAAGTCTATACCCCGAAGCAAGGGTCTAGGGTAGTTGGGTAGAGGGTAGGGGATTACTGGTAAAACTAAACCCTATAACCCTCTAC
>JAITXS010000107.1 GCA_031284645.1 Spirochaetaceae bacterium
GAGATAACAAACGGGCCGGAGCGAGGCGGCGGGGTCGGGAGTGCATTGGTAATAAAGACGGAAGTATATCCTGCCAACGCAACGAACAGGGATGTGAAGTGGAGTTCAGAGGATTCCGAGATAGCGGATGTGGTAGGGACAGCAAACGGGGCCACGGTACATTTGCGTAAAGTAGGGAGTACGAAGATAAGGGTAAAGCCGGCGAACGGAGGGAAAGAATCGGTTTGTGTAATAACTGTAATTCCCGCAGGCGCAGTGGTGAATGTAACGGGGGTGCAGGTATATCCACCCAGTCTGCTTCTTGGTATGGGGGAAAGCTCAATGCTTATGGCGCAGGTATTACCGGGACATGCAACGGATCACGGGATAGAGTGGAGCTCAAGCGACGAGGGTGTGGTGAAGGTGGACACTAATGGCATAGTAACGACGCTAGCTCCCGGGAGTGCAACGATAAGTGCAATATCGGCAAGCGACAGCCGTAAGTACGGAGAGTGCGTTGTAACGGTCAATCAGTTTGTATTTATGAAAGGGGGTATGGTACCGATCGGCTATAACTGGGGAGGTACTACAGGTGATTACAGTAATACAACAAGCACTGCTATAAGTGTAGCACCTTTTTATATAATCGAGACGGAAGTGCGCTATGAGTTATGGTATGAAGTGAGGAAGTGGGGGGAAGGATGCGGATATGAGTTTAAGCATGAGGGGCAAGAGGGGAGTGACGGAACGGCGGGGGCTGCACCTGACCCTATTACCGGCAAGGATCTGCCGGTAACGAGGGTAAGCTGGACCGATGTAGTGGTATGGTGTAATGCATATAGCGAGATGACAGGGAAGGAAGCGGTGTATTATGATGAGACGGGGACTATTTTATTAAGGAAGGCGGAGACTGTACCAGATATGATTATGGTAGAGAAGGCGAAACAACTGGACAGGAATGGGTATAGATTACCAACAGGGAGGGAATGGGAATACGCGGCGAGGGGAGGGATACCGAGTCAGGATTCAGGGGCTGCATGGACATATCAATGGGCGGGGAATAACACGGCGGCAGATGATGTTTCTTGGAATAGTGATAATGCACAGGGTAAGATACATCCTGTAAGGAAAAAGGCTGCGAATAGCGCAGGACTGTATGACATGAGCGGTAATCTGTTTGAGTGGTGTTTTGCGACTTTGGGTGATGAGCGTGTGATACGGGGCGGGAGTTGGCTCTATGGTGCGCCGGACTGTTCGGTGGCCTCTTGTGAAACAGACTACCCTGATAATTGGAGCTCCGATGTTGGGGTTCGACTGGTCTGCTCCCGCTGAGTTCCGCGGGGGGAATCTCTAAGTAGGTATGGGGTTTGAGGTAGAGGATTTCTGGTATTACCAAACCCTATACCCTTTACCCAAGACCCTATTAATACCGCAAAGGACACGAAGGACACAAAGGGGGAGAGTTGGGTACGAGTTAGCGGATATCTGATAAAACCTATACCCCATACCCTTTCCCCCAAACCCTATTTAGACCCTCTACCCGAAGCAAAGGTTTAGAAGAGTTGGGGACGGTAAAAGATTTCTGGTAAAACCCAGACCCTATACCCCTCTCTACCCCATACCCATGACCCCATACCCAATCACCCTACTTTGGAACGCTCTATCCGGTATACCGGAGACAGGCGTTTCCCTTTAAAATCCTCATCGCGGATTTTTTCGCTTATATCGGTAAGGGTGATATTTTTATATGATGCTCGTAATGACGCTTCGTCTAATCGAAAAGTTTTTGCTTTTACCGAAAAATAAATTATCCCGTTCGGATTTAATATGTTAAAACAACGGCTAAGTAATGTAAGGAAATCCCGTTTTATATCCAAAGTACCTTCCATCTTTTTTGAACGTGAAAAAATCGGCGGATCAAGAATAATGATATCGTAACGGTGATCCGCTGCGGGCCTGTCCAAAAACCGGAATACATCTTCTCGTATAAGCCGGTATCCGGCGCACGTTTTATGGGTCACTTTGTTTGAACTGCTCCAAGGCCCGCGCCCCGCATATCCGGCGTACTCTGCGTGTAAATTATTTAACTCGAAATTATCATGCGTCCATTGAAGATAGGTATTTGATATATCAACTGAATCGACAAGCGCTGCCCCGCCCTGCGCCGCTGCAACAGAAAAAGAACCGGTATAACAAAAAAGATTTAAGATTTTTTTACCGGAAGCTTCTTCTTTAACGAGCTTTCGCAGCTTACGCAGATCAAGAAATAAACCGGTATCAATATAATCGGAAAGATTTACTTTTAAGAGATATTCATTTTCTTGTATGTTCATATCAAAACGCAGTGCCGCTATTTTTTGATATTGAGGGCGAAGACTTTTTGTCCCGTTTTCAGAAGCTCTCCCTATGCTGTCCCCTGTCTTCTCTCCGTCATAAGCTTCGGCGTTTTTTTGCTTCTCTCTTGTTTTTATAAATATATGATCCGGCTTTATAGATAAGGTATCCGCAATCGTTTCTTTCATGCACAAAAGCCATTGCTGCTCTTCGTTTGCTTCTTTTTCGTAAGGTCTTTTATAAAGCGCGCCCGATATTGCCTGTACCTCGTTATTCCGGTAATAATCAAGCACAAGCGGTATCTCAGGTATATCCTTGTCGTAAAGACGATATGCCCCCGCACCGGTCCGGTGCGCCCATTTTTTAAGGTGCTTTTGTCTCTTTATTAAACGATTCGCGAGCATTTCAAGCTGCGACCGGATTTTACCGGAATCCATAAATTACGAAGGCATCTCATGAACTTCCGGTAATAAGCCGGGCAGATCAAATTCTTTCGGGATTTTCGTCGGCTGTCCGTTTGCCTTGACAAAAGCCCAGCTTACTTTTGCCTCGGCGATAGTCTCGTTTCCCCTGCTGATTTTTTGTTCGATAACCCCGCTAACCGCCCCTTTTTTTATTGGTTTTGATTCAATAAGAAGCTCATCATCGGGGAACGCGGATTTTTTATAGCGCAAATCAATATGCGATATATAGATCGCATAACCCGCCTTAATCATGGCGTTATAATCAAAACCTATATCTTTCAGGAATTCCCAGCGGGCATATTCCAAATAATGCAAATAAACCGCATTATTTACATGATGATAACTATCACATTCATATGAACGAACTTTAAACCTTAATTCAGTTTTCATAGCAAGCCTCTATTTACAATTCATTACAACCCGCGGCCTGCTGCTTGGCGCAGGCTTTCCTGCAAGCGTTTATACAGAAGCTCGGGTGGCGCAACGGCTTCTCACAGCCGACACAAGCTCAGGCGGTATAAAACCACTCAAATCGCCGTGATAATCTGCGATAAAACGCACGGCTGATGAGCTGATCGCGGAAAACTCGGGCTTTGACGACAGAAAAACCGTTTCAATGCCTGAATCCCCATTTTCTTGATCTTCCGGTTTTCGGGCAGCGCTTAATATTCTGTTTATACTCGAAAGCTCTCTCTCTCTCTCAAAATCAACACCGTGACGCAAACCGCGCACAAGCACATCAATTTTTTTTTCACGCAAAAAATCAACAAGCAAAACATGAGGAGGGCAGATATCAACAGAAAGATTCGTGATTTTTTTGCTTATCTCCCGAATCATATTTCCCCGTATTTCGGCGGGGAAAAGATTATTTTTTTCAGGGTTTCCTGCGATGACAACAATAAGCTCGTCAAATATACGGCTTGCACGCCGCATAATATCAAGATGTCCTAATGTCGGAGGATCAAATGATCCCGCAAAAACCGCACGTTTCATAGCATTAATTTATTTTTATCGGGGCAGACAAGCGCGAATCAACAAAAGAAGCACAATCTGCCCTTTATTTTATGTTTTCCGCGCTTGAAAATTGCTGATTAATTCCCGATTTCTTTAATTCGCGCTTCTTTTTGGTCTATAGCATCACGCATCTCGCTGAGCTTGTCCAAAATCGCTTTTACTTCAGGCGCTTGCCTGTCGATCCGGGGAAGATCAATCTCAACAAAAAGCCTGTACACCTCGCAGCCAAGTTCAGCAGTAAGCTGCGCAGTCTGCCATTCAAGTTTTTTAATCTCAACGATAAGGCTTCCCTTTTCGCTGATTTCCTGTGCTTTTACGCTTGCCATTGCTCCTAAATCGACCGCTTTCGCACCTGCTGCGCCGACTAAATCAGCGGCAGTGCTTCCCGCTTTACCACCGATTTCAGCAGCTTTGCCCCGAATTTCAACAGCCTTTACTCCGGCCGCATTCGCCAAATCTTTTGAAGCCTGCAAACCAAGATCAAAGATTGTTTTCATTCTTTCAGACCATGCCATAATATACTCCTTAGCTTAGCAATAGGGAAATTTCCCTGTCTATTTTCTTTTTATACCCAATATCGTTAAATCATCATATTGTTCATCTTCTGTTAAAGAAGAATAATACACATAGCTTGGATTGTCTATGGCTACTTCGGAATTTAATAAATAAGAAGAGTATCCGGTAAAATGTTTTTTTAGAAATTGATCGACTTTTTTATCAGCCATGACCCGTGAACTTCTCCCTGCCCTCGGATCTTTACACAAGCGGAACACTTTTTCAACACTTACCAGTGCCATAATTACATCCTCAACACTTCCCGTACAAGAAGTAAAATCAAAACGATATTGCATATCGCCAAGCGGGTTATGATGTTTAGATAATATATATTCTCGTTTATTCATAACCGCATTGACAATCTCTTCAACTCTTTCCGCCCCCAGTTCCTCGGTGTCTTGTCCGACAACATGGTTTCCATGCACCGTTCCGGGCGGCGCTCCGCCTTCTCCACAGACAATCTCGGTAAAAGAACTGTTGCGGAATTTCCGTTTTGCTTCCTCTATGCCGTCAGTGTACAATAAAAGTACATCGTCCGGATCAAGCTGCAAGGATTGGACGCTGTATCCGCAGCCAAAGGGAATAACGGAATTCGGCAAAGCGCCGACTGCCGGCGTCTGCGGCAATGAAATTACTTTTAGTTTATGCTCGGAAGCATCGTAGTAGCGGACAAGATTATCACCGGCATTACAGAAATGGACAAGGCCTGTTTCCGTGTCAAAAAGGCAAAGCGTAAATGCGGCAAAGCGCCCTTTAAAACCGAGCTGTTCAATAAAATCATTTATTTGATAGACCAGATCCTCAAGATGCACTCCTTTTGTCTTGATATGCCATCGTCTAAAATAGTTAATATACATTGTGGCAATTTGAATCATAATAAGCGCGGCAGGAATTCCTTTACCGGCGACATCGCATTTCATGACAGCAAAAAAACGCCCGTCTAAATCACGGTAATCAAAATAATCGCCGGAAACCCCTTTTGCCCCTTCATAATACCCAAAAAAATCTGCGTGTTCCGTCTCAAGAGAGCCTGTTGTCAATTTATTGCCGTCTTTGTCAATTTCAAGCGGAATAAACTGTTTCTGTATTTCTTTACCGATTAAAAGGTCTTTTGACGCCCGCGCAGCTTTAACAAGACCATGAGCCATTTCATTAATCGTATTACCCAAAATCCCGATTTCGTCATGGCTGTTCGCGATAATATCACGCCCGTCAAGCATGGATTTATCTTCGGTATCGCGTATATATTCAACATGGCGCACAAGAGATCGGATCGGTAAAATAATCAGAAAAGCAAAAACAAACGCACCTACCGCCCCAATGACAATAGCGATAAGGGCAATAAGAGGAATAATGATAAGTGTCGTTGAGCCTTCTTTCTTTACTGCCTCAACAACAGAGGCCGATGAAATTTCAAACCTGATCCAGCCCCGCACAAAAACATTGCTGCCGTTCTCACTAAACATAACAGGCTTATACAATGTGTATACAATGTTCTTTTGTTTTAATATGTTTATATTAAATTCGGGAAATGAATAAACCTGCGAACATAACATAGCCAGATAATACGAAATTTCTGCTTCTATTTCGTTCATGGTCACCCGAATTTTAGCAAGCCTCTCTTGCGCGGCTTTATCGTTGCGTCCGGCAAATATATCGGCCTCGGCCTGAAGCTGGGTATTTCTTTTTACCATGACGTTCAACGCACTGTACGCTATTCTGTTCAGCCGGTTCTCTTCAAAATCAATAAACGCTTGAACGTTATCATTTAAGCGTGATACTCCGGGATAAAATTCTTCTGTATCTATCTTGGAGAGAATATCGGGGTCATTGCTTGCCCACACATAATCATTGGTGGAATTCTGTGCTGTACCAAATCCGGTAATCGTCACATAACTGGCCTCCGGTACCGCCCTAATTTGCATGGGAAGCATACCCAATTCCAACACATCATTTGTCTTCAGATAAATTTGTGTGCTGACGGCAAGACTGTCCAGTAAAACATTAGCCCGATCCCAGAGACTTTTTTTTAAAGTTTTATTCTGAGCCTGCATCATCATTATATAAAGCGGGATAGAAACCATCAGAACAACAATAATAACCAGCAAAATGGTGAAAGATGCAAGTTTTATACGTAAACCCACCCATCGTTGCCGAATTTTAAGAGCTTTGTTCTTTTTTATTGCCGGCATATATCCTCATCTTGATTAAACGCTGAGATTCTCCGAGATAAAATCCTCTACCCTCGCTATAATAGCCCCCAAATGAAAGATTTTCAATATACCGCATCGGTTTTTGAAACATATCCCTATCCGGCGCAGGCTCTGCCCTTAAAGCACGTATTGCGGATATTCAACAATGACACTTGAGGAGCGGAAGCCGCCGGAACGTGGAGAGAAGCGCCCGGGGGAGGGTGCCGGAGACAGGGAGAGGCATCGATAATTCTTTTATTTTGAGATAGGTATATTAAGTTTTTGCCTATACATGCCGATAAAAGTATATATAAGGTGTCTTTTAGTGAAAAATATTCTCCCCAAAGTGCTTTTTTTTACTTTTTTTCTCTGCATGCTTACGTTTTTTTCGTACGCCGCTAATGTTTCATTTATGGTCATTGAAGTAGGATCAGGGACAAGCGGTTTAAAAAGAACGTATGAAGTTTGGGAAGACGGCATTTTGGAAGTCTTTTTTAACGCCGGACACATTATTTCAAACGCGCAAGTACAAAAAATACCCTTTTATCCGAATGCGGAATTGCCGGAAGAGGCTGTACGTGATTTCAGAGAAGCCGGTGAGGGGGGATCCGAGTATTTTATTAT
>JAITXS010000115.1 GCA_031284645.1 Spirochaetaceae bacterium
TTCATTTTATTTTTTTGCTGATTTTTTAGCTAATTTTCGATATTGATTCCCGCAACTCTTTCCACTGTGAATAGCAAAACTACCATAAAGCTCAATCCTTGTCAAGTGAAATGTAAATAATGAAAAAAGTCTCGGGAATTTTTCAATTTATTATGAAATATTTCTGTAAAAAACTTGACTGATTTTTAAGAATCAGATACAATTAAAGAGAATTACCGGAACTATATTGGTTTTTACTTAAATTGAATGGGCTGTACGCTATGTCTACTTTAATTTCGGGCTTATTTGACAATATTATCAATGTATGATATGATTTATTTTACAGAAAATATTGCAATGTTTTGAAAATATTGCAAACAATTTACCAAGGAGGAAAAAATGAAAAAAATCACTATGGTTGCCCTGTCGCTTATTGCCGCATCGGGCATGGTGTTTTTCGGGTGTAGTGACAACAAAAAGAAAGCCCTGATGGGTGTCATTACGCCAAGTGCAGACCACGGGTTTACCGCCGAGTCAATTCGCCACGGAGAGGCTCAGACTAAAGCCCTTGCCGAAAAGTATGGATTTGACTACAGGTATATGACTGCAGCCGAATCCGGCGAGCAGAGCAACGCCATCGAAACGGTTCTTGGCATGAAGCCATCAGTTATTATTCTTTGGCCGGTTACCGGAGATGAGCTGCGCAGCGCAGCGCAGTCCGTAACAGATGCAGGGGTTCCGCTCATTGTCTACGACCGCTTTATAGACGGCATTTCCCCAACAGCTGAGATTTCAGGCGATAACGTTGCCATCGGTGAAGGCGCCGGGCGGTATTTTAACACTTATTTTGCCTCCGACCTTGCCGCCGGTCCTGTTAATTACCTTGAATTCAAGGGCGACAGTTCCACTGTGCCTATGGAACGTACCGAAGGCTTCCTTTCGACAGCAAACCCCAACTTTAAGCTGGTGCAGTCATTCGTTACCAACTGGAGTCAGCAGACAGCGATGGAACAAATGGAAAGCTATCTTAATACCAAGAGTACCGCTGAAATTGAGTCCATCAAGGCTATTTTTACCCACGATGATGAAATTGTCTTCGGTATTGTAGAAGCTTTGAAAAATTACCGTGGGCCTGCAAAGCTTAACATAAAACTGATTTCCGGCGTTTCCGGAGGCAGCGGCTTTATGGAGCTGTTTGAAAATTCAGGCGTTAAGGGCGTTGATTTTATGACATACACCTTTTCTCCTTCTATGATGCGGGATGCCATTGATCTGGGTTACCGTGTTATCAAAGGCGAAAAAGTTGATAAAATCTACAAAATTCCTACCCAGATGATCGATAAAACCAATTATAAACCGTATATGGAGAGCGATATATACAAAATCCGTTATAGTCTCTAGCAGGGTTTAAAGACAGGGGCGAAAGCGCCCCTGCAATTTTTTTTTGAACATGAAGTTTTAAAAACGGAGGATTACGCCAATGGTTCTTGAAATGAAGAATATATCAAAATCTTTCAGCGTAGTTCAGGCGCTTAAAGATGTTTCATTTGATGTGCAACAGGGCGAGGTGCTCGGGCTGCTCGGAGAAAACGGAGCCGGAAAAACAACCCTTATGAATGTACTTGCCGGCACCTTTCCGCAAGACTCCGGGCAGATATACATCAATGGCCATGAAGTCCGGGGAATGACGCCAAAAAAATCAAATGAACTAAAAATCAGGTTTATTCATCAGGAACTAAATCTTTGTAACGACCTTAGGGTATATCAAAATATGTTTCTTGGAGAAGAATTCACCTCTGCGGCAGGTTTTGTCAGAAAAAAGGATGAAATACGTAAAGCCCAAGAAGTCCTTGACTACATGAATACCGGCATTAATGCAGAGTCCTTAGTGGGCGGACTTTATACAGCACAAAAACAGCTTGTGGAAATAGCCCGGGCTCTGCTTTTTCAGTCGGAGCTGATTATTATGGACGAACCGACCAGCGCTTTGAATACCCGCGAAATAGAAAACCTGTTTACCATTATGAATCGCTTAAAATCCGAAGGGGTAAGTTTTATCTATATTTCCCATAAGATGCCGGAACTTTTTACCATATGCGATAGATATACCGTTCTTCGCGATGGGGTATTTATTCAATCCGGCTATTTTAAGGACATTAACGAACAGCAGGCGACAGAACTTTTAATCGGTAAAAGTTTCATCGCCACAAACCTTAAAGACAATATAGAATCCCCGGTTAGCGACAAAATTATGTTTTCGGTACATAAATTAACAGGGGATACCTTTAAAGATGTTTCTATGGATGTTCGCAAGGGAGAGATAATTGTAGTTACCGGCTTGCAGGGCTCCGGTACCGATGAATTTGCAAGCGCACTGTTCGGTGCAAGCCCCGTATCGTCCGGGAGCATTTCTACCCGTAATGGCCCGCTCAACATTAAGTCCATTAAGAATGTAATGAAAAGCGGTGTATCCATGATTCCGCGCAACCGCAAGGAACGAGGTATTATTCCCCATTTGAGCATAAGGAACAATAGCTCCCTTGCACACTTTGTGGTAAAACATAAAAAATTGTTCATTTCCAACGCTGAAGAAACAGAACGTTTCCTTCGTAACAAGAAAAAAATGGAAATAAAAATAGGCAGTGAAAAGGATCCGATCACTTCCCTTTCCGGCGGCAACCAGCAGAAGGTTATACTCGGCAAATGGCTTGAAATCGATGCGGATGTTTACATTATGGACAACCCCACCCAGGGCATTGATGTGGGGGCAAAATATGCTATCTATAAACTGATACATGAACTTGCCAGGGACGGTAAATCCGTTATAGTTTTCAGCAATGAGTTCCCGGAAATACATCAGCTTGCGGATCGCTGTTTTGTTTTTTATAAGGGTCAGATCAGCGCTGCACTTGATTATAAGGATTTAACTGAAGTTGAAATTATGAAATATTCGACAGGGTCGCATTTGGAGGAGCAAAAATGGGCATAGTTTCTGAACTAAAAGAAAGAAACACCAAGGAAGTCTGGCGTATTATCACGACACAGTATAGTCACTGGCTTAGTTTTTTTATACTGTTGGCCGTTGCCGTTGCTGTTAATCCCCAGTTTCTAAGTTGGAGTAACCTTTCCAATCAGTTTGTACAGGGAGCGATTGTCGGCATCTGCGCTATGGGTATGAGCCTCGTTATTTCTGCAGGCATGATAGACCTTTCGGTTGGTGCCGCCACGGCGCTTATTTCCGGTTTGGGCATTACAGTCTTAAACAGCACAGGAAGTATCGCCCTTTGCTTTGTTTTTTGCGTGGCGGCAGGTTTGATCGTCGGCTTGGTCAACGGGCTCCTTGTAACAAAGGGGAAAATTGCACCTTTCATTGTTACCCTTGCAACTATGTCTGCCCTTAGATCTATTATCAACCAGCTTGGACAGGGCGGCCCCTTTTCCGTAGACCGTGCTTTGTATGCACCGTTCCGTGCAATAGCCGCCGACAGATGGGCGTTCATGCCTAATCTTATGCTCTTTTTTATCGTTATCACGATAATTACAGGCTTAATAATGTCGAAAACAAAATTCGGCACCTACATTTACGCCATTGGCTCAAATCAGCAGACTGCGCGTCTTTCGGGTATCAACGTTGACAGGGTCAAGACGAGTATTTTTATGTATGCCGGTGCGCTTTACGGGCTTGCCGCTTTTTTGCTGGCAAGTCGGCTTACTTCGATTCAGGCGGCAAGCGCCGGAACAGGGTACGAGATGGACGCCATTGCTGCAGTCGCGATAGGCGGTACGGCGATGGAAGGCGGTCGGGGAAAAATAATCGGTACCTTTTTAGGTGTACTGATGTTGCGGATTATTAGCACTGTTTTGATTATGGCAAATGTTCCGCCATTTCTTAACGGGCTTGTGCAGGGAATCATCATCATTGTTGCCGTTTTGGCGCAAAACAGAAAGAAATAGGAGACAAACATGTGTGCGTTAAAAGTTGCTATTACCGGTGCCGGAGGAATGGCGAATTATCATTATACCGGTTTTACCGAAGCCGGAGCGGAGGTAGCTGCAATCGTAGACATGAATGCCGCGCAGGCTAAGGCCTTTGCCGGCCCCCGCAATATCTCCAAAGTATATGATACCCTGACCAATCTTCTGGAAAAAGAGCCCGATATCGAGGCAGTATCGATAGTTACCCCAAACAAATTCCACAAACCGCTGATTATCGAGGCTTTAAACAAGGGCAAGCATGTTTTCTGCGAAAAACCGCCGGCATTGAACGCCGCCGAAATGCAGGAAATTATCGATGCACAAAAAAAGTCGGGTAAAACATTAATGTTTGATTTTAATAACCGTGCGCGCCCCGAATCTCAGGCAATGAAAGCCTATATAAAACAAGGCAGGACAGGCCGTATCAATTCCGCGCAGGCAACATGGGTGCGCCGCGCAGGTATTCCGGGTTTCGGCGGCTGGTTTACCAACAAGGCGCTTTCAGGCGGGGGCCCTGTTATCGACCTGCTTCACATGATCGACCTTGCCCTTTATTTTATGGATTATCCTGAGCCGGCTTGCCTTTTAGCGGTAACTTTTAACGATTTTATGGGCAACAAGGCATTTAAGGGGCCGTGGGGCATACCCGATGCGGCAAACGGTGTTACCGATGTCGAATCAGCCTGCCATGCTATGCTTACTTTTAAAACAGGACAATGTCTTTCGATACGCAATTCCTGGGCAGAGATGAACGAGCGCGAGATTGTGTCGGTTGTTTTCCAGGGCGCAAAAGCAGGCGGCAAAGTTGAGCGCCTTTTCGGCAGGGACGGAATCGACGAAACAGCTATAGACAGTTGCCGCCTCTTTATCGAAGAAAACGGCAATCAGGCAAACCTTGATATAATAAGCGAGCATGACGAAACAATGGGACGAACACGGGCAGCGGCAAACTTTATTGATGCCCTTACCGGCAAGGCGGAAGCGCTCAACAAGCCGGAAGAAGCGTTAATCCTTATGAAAATCATCGACGCAATCTACCAATCGGCTTCAAGCGGCACAGCCGTTCAGTTCGATTAACATTCAGGAGCTTTTATGAGCAGAATAATTACACTGGCATCGGGACAATTCGGCGATATGCCGCTTCCCGATCTATGCAAGTTTGCAAGCAGACTTGGTTACGATGGGCTTGAACTTGCAACTCACGCTCATTTCGATGTGCAAAAAGCCTTGCATGACGAAAGCTACATCCCTCATGTATGGGAAACTTTAAAAAACCATAACTTGCAATGCGAGGCGATAAGCGCCCATTTAACAGGGCAATGTGTCGGCGACATTTGGGACGAGCGCCTCGACAACTTTGCGCCTGCGCGCCTTGCAGGAAAACCCGCCGAGATACGCGCATGGGCAATTAACGAGATGAAAGATACTGCCCGCGCCGCGCAAAAATTCGGTGTAAAAATCGTAAACGGATTTACCGGTTCCCCCATTTGGGCACGTTGGTATTCCTTCCCTCAAACTTCGCAAAAGATGATAGATGATGGCTTTAAGCTGATAAAAGATCTCTGGACACCCATTTTTGATGTTTTCGATCAATGCGGAATACGCTTTGCCCTCGAAGTGCATCCCACCGAAATAGCGTTTGACTACTACACAACCGAACAGCTTTTTAAACTCTTCGAAAATCGTCCTACACTCGGGTTAAACTACGATCCCAGCCATCTTCTCTGGCAAGGAGTAAGCGAAACCGGTTTTGCCCGGGAGTTTGCTTCCAAAATTTACCATGTCCACATGAAAGACGTAAAAATGTTTAAAAACGACAAATCGGGCATCTTGGGTTCCTTCCTGAACTTCGGGGACACCCGCCGCGCATGGAATTTTGTTTCGGTAGGACATGGTGACGTCGATTTTGACGGTATAATCCGCGAACTCAACCAAGCCGGATACACAGGCCCGCTTTCGATAGAGTGGGAAGACTCAGGCATGGATCGCGAAACCGGCGCATCGGAAAGCCTTTCCTATGTCCGCAAAATCAACTTCTCCGCCTCCGAAATATCCTTCGACAGCAACTTGTCAATGAGCAATTAGCATTTTTCCAAAAGGGGGAAGCCTCCCCCTTGAGGATAGCAGGGTATGGGATTGCTGATATACTATACCCTCTACCCTACAACCCAATTACCCTATTTTGACCCTCTACCCCAATACCCTGATAAATATCTACTGCAAAATAGCGTTTACGGTCATAATTTTTCCTGAGCCTGTTGTAATTCTTTTTCCAGACGGGCTGCTTTAAAAATACCGGCCGCACGTGTATACATTTCAATTGAGCTGTTTTTATTTCCGGTTTTTTTGTAAATATCACCAAGCGCAAGATAATCCATTCCAAGACCGTGACTGTTTTCGGCCCTGCGGTCAAACCCTATGGCATCGTGCAGGGAAGCTATGGCTGCCTCATAGCTTCCCTGTTTTGAATACAGTGAAGCAAGCAGATAGCAATCATAAGCGGCAAGCTCTAAATAATTCCCTTTGGAATGAATGGAAAATGCATTTTTTAACGCGGCTTCCGCGTCTCCGTAATTTTTTAATTCTTTTTCGGCAAGTGCTGCGACTATCCAGCCGTTTGCCGCATTAAGCGTATCCTCTGTTAAAAATGCCATATTTTCTTTTGTGTTATGCTTAACTTTATCCGCAACGGCAGGGTTCCCCGGATTGCTCAACAACTGATAACGGTCAAGATAAATGCTGCAAACAGCGCTTAACTCTCTGTCATGGGCTTCTTGCGCTGTTTGCAACGCGTCTTTCCAATACGCAAGAGCTTCGTCCGTTTTATCCAGATAATACAGTATGTCTCCGTAAGCAAGAGCTGTCCTCACAAGAAGCTCGGGGTCGTCAACCGCAACGGCAATACGCCTGCTTTCTTCAAGCATATCCAATGCCTGTTTATAGTTCCCCCTGCCGGCATACTTGTTTGATAAATCCAATTGCGTCTCCGCCATAAAACGCATCGTCCTGATTTCAACAGCTCTCTTGGGCGCTGAAGAACACAGGCTCAATAATAAAGCGCATAACAGGGCGAGCAGGAAACGGAATACGGCTTTATGTTTCATCATTTAGAACTCCGGATTTCTTGGATAAATAGCGCTTGACTGCGTATTTGCCCGCTTCGGAACCCCGTTTTTTAACAAGGGATTATTAAGCAAAGCCTGCAAAAGGTCTTCGGCACTCATAAGGCTTTCACGCAGCTCAACAATCATGGCAGTAATCTGCGGCATATCGGACGGCAGATACTCCGAGCTTTTATTAAGATTTGTCAGAATTCCGGAAAGCGAGGAAAGAGAACTTTCCAGATTCGTATGAAAAGGACTTTCTTTTGACGCCAGCTCGGCGCTTAAATTTTCTATGTTTACAAGTGAGGCTTTAAGACTTAGCAGAATATCTTCCACGCCAAGAAAGGAGCGGCCCAGGCTTGTTGTGTCATCACCGGCAAGCGCATTATTAATGCCTTCTAAAAGTGTGTTTAAGCGGGTGATTAAAATTGTAATGCTGTCATTTGAACGCGGAATATCCGCAAGACCTTCTTCAATAAGATTAATTGCTTGAGGTGAGTTGACAAGCGGGACAAGAGCGTTTTCAGGAAGCTGTGTTGAACCCCGTCCCGGATAAAATATAAATTGGTTACCCAGTCCGATAGGACTTATCTGCAGCTCAACAAGAGAGCCCTCTTTTACATAATTGTTATACGTATCGTAAATAGTAAATTGAACATCAACATTATCATCCCTGTTAAGATCAAACGATTCTATACTCCCGATTTTAAAACCTTTATGCATAACACTCATATTTTTAGAAATTCCTGCGCCCGAATTTAATACCGTGGTATAATGATAGTCCCTGTTGAACCATCTCTTGTTTGATCCAAGTAAAAACATGACAAAAATTAAAACGGCGATTCCAAAAAAACTCAAAATCCCGACAATCTGTTCCTGGTACTTTATTCTGAAACGCATTTTGATTTCTCTCTATTGATGATTCTCCGCAGCCGAACTGCCGATGACACGTGACAATTCCCCATTATTTATTATCAGGATACAATCCGCAAGAGCCTTGACCAGGGAAATATCATGGCTTACGAAAATAATCGTCTTATGCTCCGCTTTGTATTTTTTGACTATATCCAAAAGCCTGTCGGCGGAACTGTCGTCCAAAGATTCAATCCATTCATCAAGAAATAAAAGATCGGGACAACAAATGATTCCCCGCGCAAACCCGATAAGTTTTTGTTCCCCCATTGAAAGCTTGTCCGGACGGAGATCCAATCCTTTTTGATAATTAAGCATGGCAAGCGTATTTGTTATTTTTTCTTTTTGTTCCTGCTCTTTCATATCCGGAAAATGAAGACGCAGGGGCAGGTCTACTGTTTGAAAGACAGTTTGATTTGCCCACAGCGCGGAATTTTGAAAAACAAAAGCGCTTTCACGGCGAAAGCTTAAATTTTCTTTTCTGCTCATTGTTGCGATATTCTTTTTCCGGTAGAACACATCCCCCGTATCGGGCACAAGAATTCCGGCTGCCAGTTTCAGTATCGTGCTTTTGCCTGAACCTATCTCGCCTGTTAACGCACTTGTAACACCTGCGTTAAATTGATAAGAAAAATTTTTTATGATGGTATCGCTTTGTATATTGAATGACACGTTCCGCATCTCAATAACAGGCGATGTATCTCTATCCACTCTTATTCCTTATCACCATTATAATAACCATATATAGTAAAATACCGAAAGAATAATATCGACGGCTATACACCAGATAAAGCAGGAAGCAACCGCTTTTAATCCCGCGACCGGAATTTCCGTATAGGCGTATTCCACTGAAAACCCTTGTATAATCGCAATAAGCGAAATGATCATCCCGAAGCAAATACTTTTTATTATTGAAATCAGTACATCATATACCGTTAAGGTTTGAAAGAAATTATAGACATACGAGGCCGCCGCTCCGTGGTAGAATAATTGCTCACAGAGAAAAGCGCCTAAAAAACCGAATAGCGAAAAATATATGTTTAATAAAAAAACAGAAAAGCTTACGCCGAGAAAACGCGGAGCGGCAAGATGTTCAAGGGGATCAAGTCCGATGGAAATATATGCTTCTGTTTCCCGCGAAATAACATTGCCGGCTAATTCCGTTGCGATTGCCGCCGCGGAATGTGCTATCACAATAAACGCAATAAGCAGGGGCCCGAGTTCCCGCACAAGAATGGTAATAAGCAGGGGATAGATAAGCATTTCTTGTGAAAAGCCTGTAAGGAACGGCGTCCCGAGTATAACGATTGCAAAGCCTGTACTGAAAGCCAATAAAAAACTAATCCTCAATGCCTCAGCACAGGTAAAGAACACTTGTGAAATAAATATTCTATGGGACGCTTTCCCCTGAAAGATAAAATAATAGGTGCTTTTTAGTATTTTAACTAAAAGCCCCAGATTATAGAGAAAAACAGCAGCCTGCTTCCGGTAAAAACCGGAGACGGGGAAATTTACCAACTCTTTGTCAAGCCGTTTTTGTTTTATTTTTTGTTTCAGCAAGATAGCCCTGAGATAAACGGCTTATAACAAGCTCAAGCTGTTTTTTAGGCCCAAGCCCGAAATCAGCAAGCACGGCCGGTTCAAGCTGTTCAAAAATCGAATCGCCGCTTTCAATTTCACAAAGCATATTTGCCAGATAAACCGCGTTAACAAGAGGACGGAATTCCTGCGGTGCGGAAAGCGGATCATGATGATATCGTATAGCCGCGACAAACATATCAGGAAAATTCCATTTTTCGGCAACAAGTGCGCCGATTTCAGCATGATTCATTCCTGCAGCAAAATCCTCAAACATTACCTGCGGAATATTTTTCCGCTCGCAGAACGATGCCATTTTCGCGGCAAGTTCCGGAACGTTTTTTGAGAAAACAATTCTACCCATGTCGTGGAGCATCGCGCATGTATAAGAGTCATCAAGGATACTTTTTTGTTTTCCGAAATTCCGCACAATGTTATAAGCAAAAAAAGCTGTCTTGTAACTATGCTCCCAAAGCTCTTTTTTTTCTTTTGTGTCATTACCTAAAATATTCTGGGTTCCGTACGAATACAGCATATTTTTTATTTCTCTCATGCCAAGAATTTTGAGCGCATCGACAATTTTCTCCACCTTCTTCGGCGTCATATACAGGGGTGAATTCGCTGATTTTAAAACAGCCGCAGTCATTGCAGGATCGGTGGAAATGTTTTTTGCGATATCTATCATATTTGAACGCGGGCTATCAACGAGCCTTTGGATGGTGATAATGTTTTCCGGAAAATGAGGCAGGGAATCCACATTATCAACGATGGCTTGAGTTAAATCAGAAAGATCGCCCATGTCTTTTTGTTTAAAGGGAATAGTCAGGCGGGCTATCGTTTCCTTGTCCGTGCTGAAAATTTCAAAAGAGTCTTCATTAAGTCCCATCTTTTTCAGCATGAGAACAAGAACGATAAGTCCCAGTCCGGCTCCCTCGGAATCATCTAAAACATAGGTAAAAGCATCGCTTAAACTATTGTACTGCCTTGAATGGGCGAGTTTATCGTAGATTCGTTCCTGTTCTATTTTTGAAACAACAACATTGTTGCGTACCTCAATAATAATCGAATCCTGTTTGTAGAGAAAAATTACTTTTATATAGTAAGCTAAGTCCTTTTGCATCTGAAGATAATAGGCAAGATTATCCAACATATCTTTTTTGAAAGTACGCATTCCCAGTTCGTATTGCCGGGAGTCATTGAGATCAAGTTTTTTTTCCAGAAAATAAACCCGCTTTGTATTTGCTTTTTTTGCATTAACCGCAAGTTCCTGCACACAATACTCAATACAGTCTTTGAATGTTTCCAGTCCGGCATATCTTAAAAAAACAGCTAGAACCTGCGCGATGTATATTTCCATACTATGAGGGAGGGTATAGCTTGTAATAGTCAAAGGTATCTCTGATTGGGTGGCTTTTTTTATTTTATCTTCATCGACACGCAACTCGGGTTCAATATTCATGTCATTATCCTTAAACTTTGAGATATATTACTCATTTTTGCCACAAAATTCAAGGGTTCGCGCTGCCTTGTAAATAATCCGGTCGAAAAGCTTGGCTGACCGAAAACTAAAACCCGGCCAAAATCAGAACACGCCGAACTGAACCGGCCTCTTGGCCCTCCCCTGAAACATCCGGCGGCGCCATGAGCCGCGCGTATGGTGCCCCGAATGCCCTTTCGCAGACCTTTTGGCTATTCCTCCGAGTGCTTGACCTTGATCCGGTGGGCTGTGGTATCATAGCCATGATAGTTTGTATATTATCAATCAAAGCGGGGTAAGTTTATTTAAAAAATTGAACCGGTTTATGGAGATTTTGATATGGGAACAGCGAGCCTCGTTTTGGGTATTATCAGTATTGTTTTTAGCTGGGTACCCTTGTGGAATTATGTTGCTTTAGCAGCGGGTATTATTGCTATTGTTTTTGGGGTCAAAAGCAGGAAGGTCGCTCAAATAAATGGGCAGGGAGCCGGTATTCCTGCTGCGGGTTTGGTTCTTGGCATTGTTGGTACGGTTTTATCCGGTGTTGGCGCGCTTACCTGTACGCTCTGTACTATGGGATTGAGCGGCGCGTGTCTTGACGACTCGACGATAGAAAACCTGAAAGATGCGGGTGATGCTATTCAAGACGCTTTTATTCTTTAAAAGTGCCTCTGCCTTGTTATATCTTTGATATGTCTTTGGTGTAAGAATTATTATGTTCCCCTTTATTGAACTATTCGGAAAAACGATTGGTATGTACGGTCTCATGACGCTCGTTGGTATTCTTGCAGCGGGTTTTTACTCGTGCCGGATCGCGAAAAAAATGAGCTATGATGATAATGAGCTTATTGTTTTTCTGTTAATAAGCTCAATAGGGCTCTTTTTTGGCGGACATATATTATACGCCCTGGTGAATTATAAATATATTCTGTACCTTATACACAACACAGAAAAATTATCCTCGTTTTATGCTTTGTTTGACAGCTTCCGGCTTTTATTTGGCGGCAGTGTTTTTTACGGGGGACTGTTGGGCGGTATAGCTGCTGCGTATCTTTATGCGGGTATAAAAAAACGTGATTTTGCATTTTTATCTGATATATGTGCACCGGCGATTCCGCTTTTTCATTTTTTCGGCAGGATTGCCTGTTTTCTCGGGGGCTGCTGTTTTGGTATTGAACACGATTGGGGATTTACGTTTCACAACTCTTTGGTTGCACAGTCAAACGGGGTTCAACGTTTTCCTGTGCAATTGTTAGAGGCGCTTTTTAATCTTGCATTATTTTTTTGTTTGATGTATCTGCAAAAAAGAATATATTTTGATATTTCTGATGATACAAGTTCCGGTAAACGGCAGGGGCGAAATATCAAAAATTTGTGCGGGCGGCGTTTGTTGTTCGTATATTTAATGAGTTATTCGACCGGCAGATTTTTTCTTGAATACCTGCGCGGAGATTCGTACCGGGGTCATTTTTTGTTATTTTCAACATCGCAGTTTATTGCTCTTGTCGTGTTTAGCGTATCGCTTTTTCTCTTTCTGCGCGGAGCTTTAAAAAAAAATCCGCCGCCCCTTAATTGACAAAACACTCATAAAATCACTAGCATTCTTGATATGTCGAGTTTTGATGGATTGATCAGCCAAAAGCTGGAGGATAAATACAAAAGTCTTGTTGAAAGCGATTATCTTTTACCGCTTAAAGTTACGGACTTTTATTTGAAAAAAATACGGGAAGAAACGCAGGCAATAGGAATAGGCGGTCCGTTGTATAAAACAGTGCTCCCGACAGAGGAACGTCTGAATATAAGCCTTTGCGGAGAAAGCCGCGACTATATAAACGAGAAACGGCATATGCCCGTTTTACAGGCAGATTATATTGTCAGAAAATACAGCGACAGATTAATCTTTTTAGTATCGGATGATTGTTTTGCCCATTGTCAATATTGTTTTAGAACATACAAACTAAGCAGTGAAAAAAAAGACAGGAAAAATCAGCCCTGCTTAAATATCGAAGAGAAAACAGAAGTTCTGTTTGCTTATTTAAAATCTCATCCTGAGATAAAAGAAGTTATTCTTACAGGCGGCGATCCCTTAACATTACAGGCCGATAAGCTCCGTTTTATATTCAAAAAATTATCTGCATGGAAATTAAGATTACACACGAGGGCAATCGTATATAGTCCTGATGTAATAGACAGCGATATACTATCACTCTTGCATGAACACAATGTAAAAATAGTATTTCACATCAATCATCCTTACGAAATATGCCGCATGGTCGAGGATAAAATTCTTTTGATGTCAAAAAACAATATTAAACTATACGCTCAATTTCCTCTTTTACGCGGAATAAATGATAATGACGAAGTCTTAACATTACTTCTTGAAAAATGTGCAGACTTAAATATTCGTCCCCTGTCAATCTTTTGTGTGGAGCCGAACAAATATTCCGCTTCTTTTAGATTAAATTTTAAAAGGATTGAGAAAATAATAAACAAGATAAATTGGAATACGCCTTCATGGATAAATTCCGTACGATTTGTCCTGGATAGTGAAATCGGCAAAGTAAGGCGGGAGGATATAATCAGAAGGGACAAGACGGAAATCGTCTTTGGGAGAGACGGCAAAGAAATACGTTACCGTGATTTTCCGGCGGAATACGACATCCCCGCTCATCCCGACACCGTGTTATGGAAAGGCAAAGGTCTTTAAGCCTTTCTTTTTAAGGGCTCGGATACGAGGGGAAATTTCAGGGAATTTCCATCCTTTCGGGTCTATACCCGGCTTTGAACCCTTTACTCTTTCCCCGTTACTCTTTACGCTTTAAACTATGCAAACGGTAAATATGATTTTTCAACTGGGTGGCAGTCTCGGTTTTTTGCTGTACGGCATGAAACTGATGAGTGACGGAATCCAAAAAAGCGCAGGGCAGACACTGCACCGCATTTTGGGTTTTATAACGAACAACCGGTTTATGGCGGTATTAACCGGGGCGCTGGTAACGCTGATCATTCAATCGTCAAGTGCATCGACCGTTATGGTGGTTTCTTTTGTTAATGCGGGGCTTTTGACACTGGAACAAGCTGTTGGCGTGATTTTCGGGGCGAATATCGGGACAACGGGCACAGCATGGCTTATTTCGCTCATCGGCTTTAATATAAAAATTTCGGCGTTTACCATACCGGCTTTCGGTATAGGATTTTTATTATCCGTGATAAAACGCCTGCGCTTGCAGGATTTGGGTGAAGCACTTATGGGTTTCGCCCTTCTTTTTTTAGGGCTTGAATGGCTGAGCGATGCGATCCCCTCAATTGATCAAACTTCCCTTGAAGCCTTTCTTGCGCGTTATTCCGGAACCGGAGTGCAGAATCTTTTAATAGGTGTGCTTGTAGGAACAATTATTACTATAATAATAAATTCATCAAGTGCGGTGACGGCCGTCGTCATTACTATGGCGGTTAAAGGGATGCTCACTTGGGAATTTGCCGCGGCGATTACACTGGGCAGCAATATCGGAACAACCACCGATGCACCGCTGGCTGCAATCGGAGCTTCGGTTAACGCGCAACGGGCTGCCTTGGTGCATGTGCTTTTTAATGTCTTCGGAACCGTGATTGTCTGTTTCATTTTTAAACCTATGCTTACCTTTGTTGATTTTATTACCCCGGGTACCGTTCAACAATCAATAGGGATACACATTGCGATGTTTCATACGGTTTTTAATGTTTTTTCTACCTTGATTTTTCTGCCTTTTGTAAAACAAATAGCTGCGTTGACACAAAAAATTATCAAAACAAAAGAATCTGATATTCCGGCAGTTTATCATTTTGAGTTTAAATCATTAGGTATTAAGGATAGCGCAGAAGCGCATATTATTCGATTAGAAAAAGAAATTGCCGACATGACATCTCTGGCTGCAACGATGTTTTCGAAGATCAAAGCAGGTTTTTCCAATATTAACGAACAATTCACCAACGAGAATATAGAACAACTAAAAAAACTGGAAGATTATGCTGATCAAATGAAAGAAGAAATATCAAAGTATTTGTTGTGTTGTTCTGATCTGCCGATGGACGAAAAAGCAAAAAATAATATTTTGTTATGGCTGAATATTGTAAATGATATTGAAGATATGACCGACCATTGTTTTAGCGTGGCGCTCCTCTTGCAGCGGGCTGTAGTAAAAAAACTGACATTTGATACCCAAAGTATTGAAAGCCTTGTACCGTATATGGAACTTGTACAAAGTGCTCTTGATTTTATCCGCATACATATTAACCGCCATTTAACGGCGGACGATTTTATTAAAGCGGAAGATATTGAAACTCAAATTGATACTTTTAGAAACACGCTCAAGAAATCGGCGCGAAACCGTCTTACAAACGGTTCCAATGTAAAAGTGGAATTGTTGTATATTGATATTGTACGCAATATCGAAAATATCGGCGACTGCGCGTTCGGTATTTCAAAATTACGTTCTCAAATTGTGTGAATATAAACATGACGTATATACGAATCAGGAGGAATGATGAAAACTGCAGAATGGACACTGAAAACAGATAGCGAGGGTTTTTACAATATTACATCGAAGGTTCAGGACATTGTTAATGAAAGCGGCGTGAAAGACGGATTGTGTACCGTATTTTGTCCGCATACAACAGCGGGGATTACGATTAACGAAAATACCGATCCTGATGTTGTCAGCGATATGCTTTTGGGCCTTAGGGAAGCGTTTCCCGACAGGCCGGAGTTCAGGCATTCGGAGGGTAATTCGAGCGCACATCTCAGGGCGTCCTGTGTCGGCAGTTCGGTGAATGTCATCGTCGCAGGCGGCAGGCTTGTTCTGGGAACATGGCAGGGTCTCTATTTTTGTGAATTCGACGGCCCGCGAAAAAGAACATACTATGTGCGCGTCGTGTAATCTCACTTACTTAAAGCCTTTTGTGATTTTATGATTCTGCCGGAGCCGGGTGTCCCGCGCTACCGGTAAAATTCACCGGGGATAAAAACTTTTCCTGCGGGTGTTCGTTAAAATAACTATGCAGGACAGATCTCATTCCCTGCATAGTTGTTTCACGGAACAGGAGGTTTTTTAAATATTCCCCCCATTTGAAATTTGTGCTAAAAAAAGTGAAAAAACGGCGCGAACGTGAAAGGAAAAATTCCTGCGGCTGGTAACGTGTTAATAAGTCCAAAAAATAACAGGCTATTCCTTCCAGATCGATCTTTGTTGCAAGATCGGGACAGAGTTCAGACGCCGCACTGTTTTGGATTTTATTATTTTGCGGCATATTTTTTACTTGAGCGAAAACCCAGGGAGATTTTACCGCAAACCTCCCGATCATAAGCGCATGATATTTTCCCGAGATCGCATAGTTATACAGGCTTTCAGCCGATGAAATATCCCCGTTTCCGGCAAGAGGAATGCCAAGAATTTTTTGTAATTCATCAATGTAATTCCAGCGGGCGCGGCGCTTAAATTTTTCTTTTGTCGTACGCGGGTGAAGGGTAATAAATTCGACTCCTTCGTTTTCAAGCATCGTGCAAAAACGGACAAGGTACTCGAAATCATCGCGTTCACCGATACGCATTTTAACGCTTAATCTTTTTTTTGTTGCCCGGCGTACCGCACGCATCATTTCCGCACTTTTTTCAATATCCGAAAGCCATGCCGCGCCTGCACCTGTTCTTACTATTGCCGGAGCGGAACAGCCCATATTAATATCAATACCCTTGCATTGTTTTTTATCAAGAAAAGAAGCGGCACACGCAAGCTGTTCCTTGTTGACACCGCAAATTTGATACACGAATTTTTCAGGAACCGGTCCTGCGTCAAGATAGTAGGATTCAAAAATGCCGTTCTGTGTAACGGCTCCGGCGGCGAGCATTTCTGAAAAATATTCATCGACACCGCCAAAGCTTTCAATGAGTTCCCTGAGCGCACGGTGGCTTATTTCCGCCATCGGTGCCAGCAATAACGAGCTTATTGTGCCCTCATCAATAGAATTAATATTTGTAAAATCCTTACCCTCCTCTTACTGCCCTGTAAACAGCATTCTTTCATAATAACCATAATATCTTTGTTTTTATTTGTAAAGACAAACTTACTCAAACTTACTCAATCGTACACGACTCCTGCCTTTACTTTAGCGGCGGGAAACACCGTTATTTCATTGCGTTTATTCTGGCGGGGGAAGCCATTCCCTAGCCTTTAGGCACATAATGCACTATGATTTTCTGTAAATAATCTTTTAAAAATGAAAGGGGATACAAAATGGAAAGCGTCGATGTAGGTATCTGGTCGGTATTGCCGCCGGTAATCGCGATTGTGCTGGCTCTTATCACAAAAGAGGTAATTTTTGCCCTGTTGCTGGGAATACTTTCCGGAACAATTATCTACAGCGCGGCATCGGGGCTTGGTTTTATCGGAGTATTTACCACAACCATCAATCTGACAATCTCAAAACTTTCCGATGGGAATAACGCCGCCATGATCCTCTTTCTTGCCTTACTCGGCGGCCTTGTCGTCCTTGTTACCCGTGCCGGCGGCTCAAGAGCTTACGGCATCTGGGCCGCAAAAAAAATAAAGACGCAACGGAGTGCGGGTTTTGTTACGGCTCTGCTGGGCATAATTATTTTCATTGACGATTATTTTAACTGTCTTACCGTTGGAACGGTCATGCGCCCCGTAACCGACCGTTATAAAATATCCCGTGAAAAACTCGCCTATATCATTGATGCCACCGCCGCACCGGTATGCGTTATCGCGCCGATCTCGTCATGGGCGGCTTCGGTTATTTCGTATTATCCCACAGGAACCGGAATTACCGGCATGGAGGCATTTATCGGCGCAGTCCCGATGAACCTCTACGCAATCCTCACGCTTGTTATGGTTATGTATCTTGTTATCCGCAAAAACGGGGATTTTGGCCCTATGGCAAAATCTCAAAAAAGAGCTTTGGAAAGCGGCATTGTTGAATCAACAAATGCAATTAAAGAGCAGGATGAACTTTCCTCTCTTGAATCCTCCGAAAAAGGCAAGGTTATCGACCTCCTGATCCCGGTAGTCTTTCTGGTAATCTTTTCCGTACTGGCCATGCTCTGGTACGGCGGTTACCGGGAAATCGGTGCGGATGGTGTTCGAAAAACCCTGCTTGTCGCTTTTGGCGATACTTCGGCCGGTTATGCGCTGGCGCTCGGCGGGTTGGGAGCGCTTTTTGTGTCCTTCCTGCTTTTTGTACCGAGAAAGCTCATCAGTTTCCATGAATTTTTTAGCTGCCTTAATGCCGGTGTAAAATCCATGACCGGAGCCATCATCATTCTTACCCTTGCATGGACAATCAGCGGCGTCTGCCGTGACCTGCTTGTTACCGGTAAATATGTCGCCGGTCTTGTCGAGGCGTTTTCGCTTCCCATCGCCCTGATCCCCGCAATTATGTTTATCATTGCAGGGGCCCTTTCTTTTGCCACCGGCACCTCGTGGGGCACATTTGGCATCCTTATCCCCATTACAATCAATATATGTGATATCGTGGCCCCCTATCTGTCGATCATTGCCCTCTCGTCAGTTATGGCGGGTTCCGTCTTTGGAGATCATTGTTCCCCTATTTCCGATACAACAATACTTTCATCCGCCGGCGCGCGTTGCAACCACATAGACCATGTTGCCACCCAAATCCCGTACGCCTCTATGGTTGCCGTTATCTGTTTTGCAGGCTATATTATCGCCGGTTTTGTAGCACCCTTGGGTCTTACCACAAGTATCCTGATAACACTTCCGACCGCGCTTATTCTGCTTATTCTCGCCCTTCTTGTGGTTCCCAAGATACATTTTAAGCGGACTCGATAAGGCGAAAATGGAGCAATTCACCGGTGTTTTAAGGTTTAGGACAGAGGGGTGTCGTTCCGATCACCATCCCCTTACCCTAAACCTCACGAAAAGGAACATTGGATCGATAGTTTGGGACAACAGGATTTCTTGTCATTCCTGCAAGCCCTTGGTTAAAATCTCATGATGGGCTTGGCTTGACAAAAAACGGGGTAAAAATAGTGGAAATCCATAATTTCCACTATTTTTACCCCGTTTATACTTTCTTTTTAGCGATTATTTTAAAAGAAGAATTCCTAAGCTGCTCAACACTTGTTTTGTGTGTTTCAGGTCAACGTTTGGAGGTGAGCGGAATCGAACCGCTGGCCTTTTGAATGCCATTCAAATGCTCTAGCCAACTGAGCTACACCCCCGAAAAATAATAATAACGTATACAGTATATGAAATATTCCAAGAATATGTCAAGCGGGTGGGAAGTTAAATTACTTGCGCTTGTAAAATTGAGAGAATTTGATACAATACAGTTAGTTTAATACAAAAAAATAAGGAGTTTTTATGAAAAGATTAATCGCTCTTGCGGCATCCGCAGTGTTAGTACTTGCTTTCTTTGCAAGCTGCGGCAAGCAAGGCAACTCAAACGGAAAGCTGGTCATCTATTCACCAAACACGGAAAGCATAGTCAACGCGATTATCCCCAGGTTTGAAGCGGCAAGCGGGGTTAAGGTTGATATTATTTCCGCCGGAACAGGCGAAATCTGGAAACGTATTGCCTCGGAAAAAAACAATCCTAATGCGGATCTTGTTTGGAGCGGACAGTATCCTCATTATAAGCCGGAATTGCTCGAAACATATGTTTCGATTCATAACGATGAGATCATGCCTCAATACCGGAATATCGACGGAACAATGACGCCCTTTTGTCTTGACGGCGCGATTCTTGCCGTGAACAGTAACCTAATCGGGGATATTCGCGTTGAAAGCTATGCGGACTTACTTAATCCCGCATTAAAGGGAAAGATGATCATAGGGGATCCTACCAATTCAGGGTCGGCATTCCAGCAGCTCATCAATATCCTTACTGTTATAGGAGGGAATGATTATACCTCTCCTGATAACAAGGGCTGGGAGTATCTCCGGCAGCTTCTTGTCCAAATTGACGGAAAAATCGGGCAGAGTTCTTCTACAGTTCATAAAGGCGTTGCCGACGGAGAATATACCGTGGCTTTAACATACGAAGACCCGGTGATCAGCTATATCCGTGACGGCGCTCCGGTCCGTGCGGTGTACCCAACGGAAGGTGTTTCTTTCCAGCCATCGCTTGCCGGTATTATCAAGGACTGTAAAAATCTTGATAACGCCAAAAAATTTATTGATTATATCGTGAGTAAAGAAGGTCAGGATATTATCGGCACGGAACTTACCATCCGTCCTATCCGTGCGGACGCTCAATTAGCATCATACATGAAGCCGCTTTCGGAAATTAACATTGCACATGATGATTTTATAAAAGCCAGCGAGGATAAGCTAAAAATCCTTGAGCTTTACAAAGACATTGTAACATCGTTACAAGAATAACTTCTTCCAACAGGCGGCAGACTTTCGCCGCCTGTCTTTAAAAATAGCAATTACACTTCCGCCCGAATTTCACCTACCGCGATAACATTCACATCCTGTACGATTTCCCGGACAGAAAGCGCGACAAGCTCGGGGATTTCCCGCTCGGTTGACTGCTTGACAAGATAACGGGCCTGTTCGGAACAGAGTATAACAGGCGGTATCCAGCCTTGCTCCTTTATCATTGCGATAGAACGGGTAAGTGCCTTAATCCAGCGCCCGTAAAGAGCAGGCTCCATCGCGCAGATCGTGCCGGAAGAAGTCTGCACGGCGCTGTCGATGATCTTCTGTTCAAGACTGTGCTCAATGGTCAAGCAGTGGATGTTATGATCTTCGTCCGTGTATTGCAGACATATTTGCCTGCCAAGCGCTTGACGGGCCTTTTCAATAAGGAAGCTGCCGGGATTTTCAAATGCCTTTTTAGCGGCCGCCGCATAATCGGCGCAGGCTTCGAGAATGGCAACCATATTGCGGATAGACACCTCTTCGCGGAGCAAGCCCTGTAAAACTTTTTGAATCTCTCCAAGGCTGAGGGCCTTGGTCGATTCCTCAACAACGGCAGAATAATCTTTTTTAAGCGTATCAAGAATAGCCTGCGTTTCCTGCCTGCCAAGGAGTTCCGAGGCATGATGTTTTATAATCTCTGAGAGATGAGTGGCAATAATTGAAGGTGGATCCACCACCGTATAGCCGAGACGCTCTGCCTCGTCACGGTATTCCTCGCTTACCCAAATCGCCGACAAGCCAAAGGCCGGATCAATGGTGCGTTCACCGGGAATATCGTCTTTAACGCCGCCCGGATTGATACACAGATAATAACTCATACGGATTTTCCCGGAACCGACTTCAACGCCTTTGATTTTAAAACAGTAGGCCGACGGATCAAGTGCCATATTGTCGATAATTCTTACCCGCGGGATGACCAGCCCCAAGTCAAGGGCGGATTCACGGCGAAGCCGCTGTACCCGCTCGAGTAATTCCGCCCCCTTATCCTTATCAACAAGGGGTATAAGCGCGTAACCAAGCTCAAGGGAGAGCGGATCAAGCGGCACAATAGGCGAAAGCTCGCCGCTCTCTTCTTTCTTTTCAATACCCGCGTTCCCGCGTTCCCGCGCGGCGCTTTCATTTCGTTTCTTGTCACGGTTCAGTCTGAATGCGAAAAAAGCGAGCAGGATCGCCATCGGGATAAGGACATACCAGGGGAAGCCGGGAATGAGCGCAAAAATAAACAGCACTGCGGCACCGATCCAGTAAATCTGCGGCTGCCTGGAAAACTCATCGGTAATATCTTCGGCAAAGGTGCCGTTTGCGACAGAGCGGGTTACGATGATACCGGTTGCTGTTGAAATCAAAAGTGCGGGGAACTGACTTAAAAGGCCGTCTCCAATCGCAAAGGCAATATAGGTAGTAAGCGCTTGGGAAAATGATTCGCCGTGCAAAGCCACTCCGATAATCATACCGGCGACAATATTCACTACGGTAATAAAGATGCCGATTTTTACATTGCCGGAAATAAATTTGCTCGCGCCGTCCATAGCGCCGTAAAAACTTGATTCGCGCTCAATTTCCTCTTTGCGCTTTTTCATTTCTTCTTCGTTTATCGCGCCGGAATTAAACTCTGCTTCAACGGACATCTGTTTTTGCGGCATTTTGTCCAAGGTAAAACGCGCTGCAACTTCCGCAATACGCGTTGAGCCTTTGGTGATGACAACCACCTGTACCGCGATAATCACGATAAAAATCACAAAACCAACAACAAGGCCTTGAGCACCGCCCGAGCCAACAACAAAACTGGAAAAAGCGCGGATCATTCTCCCGTTAAAAGCACTTCCCTGTGTCAGGATAAGTCGTGTCGAGGATACGTTCAGCGCGAGGCTAAATACCGTTGTAACAAGCAGCATAGTCGGAAAAACGCTAAAATCCGTCGCTTTTCTTGTGTAAAGCACAATAAGAAGAATCAAAAGCCCTAAAATCAGATTGAAAGCCATCAAAACATCAAGAAGGGGGGTCGGAATGGGAATGATCAACATCATCACGACAGCAACAACGCCGCCTGCGACAAAGATATCGTTCTTATTGCCCGGAACAGCTCCGCCGCCGACCGACGGGGAAGCCGCCCTTATATCCGCCATATCACGCTGCTCCCGCTTGGGGAACTGATAAGAGGCCCGCTTCCCCCAAGTTCATTACCGTACTGCGTTATTATTTTCAAGAGATATTTTTGTCGTACTACACTGTTTGTGGGATTGTTCAGTTTTCCCCTCCCAAGGTCACTGGTTTATAACAAATATATCAATGATAAGGCGCGGAGTCAAGCATTACGGCTGCCCCTTGTCAACGCAACGTGAAAATGTCCCCTTTTTTACCAACATGAAAATGTCCCCTTTAGGGAATTAAGCCGCATTGCCAATATGGTCTTTATGTTCCTGTTTTTCCAAC
>JAITXS010000135.1 GCA_031284645.1 Spirochaetaceae bacterium
AATGAAGTATCGAATGACCGTATCGAAGAACCTTCATATAATCCTCTTACGGAATAAACGAACTGCCCGCAAAAAAAGGATGTACCGGTGTTTATGTCAAAAATTAAACAGAATATAAAAGGCTTGCTTGGTTTAGTCGCCCTTTTTTATCCGCTCATTGTGTTTTTATCGGTCGTTGTTTTTAACGTCAAACCGAATCGTCTTGCGGTTTTTATTGTCTTATTCGGGATACTTTATTTTATTATGGTTATTTCGAATTCCGGCAAAAAAAAACCGGTTATGTTTATTAGTCCTATTTTGCTTTTTTTAATCGGAGCCGCAGGTTTCTGTTTGGACGCGCCTTTTATTCTGGAGTTGTTTCCAAAAGCCGCGGGGAAATCAAATTATGTTATAAAATTTTATCCGGTGCTTACAAATACCGCGTATTTTATCATTTTTTTTACGAGCATGATCTTTCCGCCCTCACTTGCCTTTGATATTTCAGTCCTCATAGATGCGAAAATTATGGGAACAGCCGCGCAAAAACCTATGGAGATTTTTTGTAAGAAAGCCTCAATTATCTGGTGTGTGTTTTTTATACTTGACTCGCTTGTCTCACTGTTTACCATCTTCATTGAAACGAACACTCAGCAAGAAGCGGATACTATTTGGGCGATTTATAACGGGGCGATTACCTATGTTCTTATGGGAATTATTTTGCTTTTTCAAATTATTCTTGGTAAAATGTTGATCAGAAAAACCCTTCGCGCAGAAGCCCATAATCCACCGGAAAATCCGGAACACAAAGCGCTTTAGCTGTTGAAAGCACGCTGAACATGCCTTGCACCAGCCGCATTTAGGCTAATGTCTAAAATACCGTGCGCCGGTAAAAATCATCGCGATACCTAAACGATTGCACGCCTCAATTGAAAGAGCATCGTTGCTGGAACCCCCGCTCTGTATAACAGCCTTAATTCCTGCCGCCGCCGCAGCTTCTATGACATCAGGAAAGGGGATAAAAGAGTCCGAAGCAAAAACCCGCGCCGGTTCGGCGTCAACAAAAGAAGGAGCAAGCAGATTTCCATAGATTTTTTTATTAGGTGAATACAAGCCTGTTTCCCTATGTTGTTCAAAGGCCGCTGCTTCGGCTATAGCCGCAACAGCTTTCGCCGCGCGGTTTAACGCAAGCTCCGCAGCCCAAATCCGGTTGGGCTCCCCCCCGCTAATGCCAACAGTGGCACGATCTTTTACCACTACAATAGCGCTTGATTTTACCCAGTTCACGGCCCGTATGCCGAAAAGCATATCAGGAATAAAGCGCGGCTCAGGCGCAAGATCGGTAACAATATCCCATTTTTCAAGCAGATGACGGTTTACTTCTTGCACAAGTATCCCGCCGTCCACAGAGACTACCTCAAGCGGCTCTTTTGGAGCATTTTTTGCTTTAACAATCCGTAAATCTTTCTTTTTGCGTAAAATATCAAGGGCACGCGGTTCATAATCCGGTGCAATAATAGTTTCCAGAAAAATTTCGTTTAATTTTTCGGCAAGATCAGCTGAAATCGGCATATTACAGGCAAGCACACTGCCAAAAATCGACATGGGATTGCAGAGATAGGCCTTGGTATACGCCTCTTCCGCAGTCCCCGCGAGGGTAACACCGCAGGGCGTGTTGTGTTTTACCACCACAAAGCAGGTCAATTGGACTAACGGTACATCAGGAAGAATTTGTCTGCTGTCGGCATATCCGAAGGGCAAGGTTCCGTCTGACGGAAGGCCGAAAGAGCAGACTGTTTTCCATGCCAAGTCCATATCACGGATATTGTTGTAGGAAAACTCCTTGCCGCCGAGGAATTCCATTGCAGGGAACGCTCCCTGCGTGTCCTCCCTGAAGTAAAGTGCCGCTTTCTGATGTTCGTTCTCTCCGTAACGAAGAGTCATCTTTTTCTTTAAAGTCTCGTTCCGATATTCGGGAAAGTCTTCATCAAGAAGATAGCCGGAAATTGTAGCGTCATACGCTGAAATCAGGCTGAAAGCTTTGCCCGCAAGATACTTGCGAAGTTGTTCCGGAACAGCACCCGCTTTAAGCGCATCGATCACGGAACCGTAGTCGGCAGGGTCGGAGAGCACAAGCACATCTTTAAAATTCTTTGCCGCGGAACGCAATAAAGACGGACCGCCGACATCAATAAACTCAGCACCCTCTTCTTCGGGAATACCTTCAACGATATTTCCTAAAAAGGGGTGAAGATTCACGCATACAAGATCAATCGTTTTAATATCGAGGTTTTTAATTGCTTCAAAAGGGGAGCTTTCATTTTGTGGTGCTAAAACCCCCGCAGCAATCGCAGGGCGGAACATCTCTACCCCCCTGTCAAAATATTCAGGGAAAGCAGTGATATCTGAAATATCATTGGGTTCAAGACCGTTTTCTCGTAAAAACGCCCCGGTTTCCCCTGTGGAGAGTATTCGCCAGCCCGTTTGATTCAAAAAGCAGGCCAATTCAAGTATTCCGTCTTTTTCATAGACGCTGATAAGAGCTGTTTTCATGGTTTGAAATAGCGGCGATAGGGCTTGAACCTATGACCTAACGGATATGAGCCGTGTGCTCTGCCAGCTGAGCTACGCCGCCATCTGTACAATAAATTATTTAAGTACAGGATTATATAAGATTATCATAATATGATCTCCTCGTCAATGGCCCGTGCAATGCCCCTCAAGCCTCAAGCACGGGTAATTATAAAAAACACGGGGGAAAGTTGCACTCAAAAAAAATTGACCACTTGCGAGCTTTCAGTTTTTTATATATCCTAGAAAAGACGCTATTGTATGGAAGGAGTTTTTATGACGAGTTATAAAGAATTAGGGCTTGTTAATTCACAGGCAATGTTTAAAAAAGCAATTAACGGTGGTTTTGCGGTTCCGGCTTACAATTTTAACAATTTGGAACAATTGCAGGCTATTATTGAAGCCTGTGTTGAGACACGTTCACCGGTTATTTTACAGGTATCAAAGGGCGCGCGGGATTATGCCAATAAAAATCTCCTGCGGAATATGGCCCGAGGCGCGGTCGATTTTGCTCATGAGCTTGGGTACGATATTCCTATTGTTCTCCATCTTGACCACGGGGATAGTTTTGAAATCTGTAAGGATTGTATTGAAAGCGGTTTTTCCAGTGTTATGATTGATGGGAGTCATCTTCCCTATGATGAAAATGTCGCGCTGACAAAGAAAGTCTGCGAATTTGCTCACAGTCAGAAAGATTATGTTACTGTTGAAGGCGAGCTCGGCGTACTTGCCGGCGTGGAAGACGATGTTTCATCAGAACGAAGCCACTATACACAGCCTGCGGAAGTCATTGACTTCGTAAACAAAACAAAAGTGGATTCACTTGCCATCTCAATCGGCACCAGCCACGGAAGATGTAAGTTTACGCCGGAACAGTGCACCCGCAATGCTGACGGAGTTCTTATCCCGCCCCCGCTCCGTTTCGACATACTTGATGAGATCATGAAAAAGATTCCCGGATTCCCGATTGTCCTTCACGGTTCATCTTCAGTGCCGCACAAATACGTTGAAATAATTGAGCAATACGGTGGGAAAATACCCGATTCCGTGGGTATCCCCGAAGAGCAGCTCCGCAAAGCAGCAAAAAGCGCGGTCTGCAAAATCAATATCGACAGCGACGGACGCCTCGCGATGACAGCCCTTATCCGCAAAGTCCTCTACACCATACCCGGAGAGTTTGATCCGCGTAAGTATCTGGGGCCGGCCCGCGCCGAACTTAAAGTGATGTACATGGATAAAAATAAAAACGTGCTTGGTTCTGCGACTCAGGCATAGGCGGCTTAGGTTTAGTTGCGGCAGAGGGTTCAGCCCTCTGCCAAAAAGCCCGCTCAGCGTTCCGCACCAAAACAACACGAAAGGCCGGTGGATTTCCCCAAAAGGGGGAGCACATTTTTGCCGGTGAATGTGAAACCGACACAATGAAAGATTTTTTTTTGCTGCTCCCCCTCGCGCCGAAGTCCACGGCTTCGCTCACGCTTGCCTCCGGTCTTCTCCGCTACCCCCACGCCGGAAGGGTCGAAATAGGGTTATGGGGCAAGGGTTGTAGGGTATAGTTCTTATCAGAAAGCCTGTACCATGCCCAACTCCCCTTGACCTTTGCTTCGGGGTCTAAATAGGGTAATGGGGTTAGGGGTCTGGGGTATAGACTTTACCAGAAAGCCTGTACCATGCCCAACTCCCCTTGACCTTTGCTTCGGGGTCTAAATAGGGTAATGGGGTTAGGGGTCTGGGGTATAGACTTTACCAGAAAGCCTGTATCGTCCCGAAGCCCTTAGCTCTTTGCTTCGGGCATGGGATAGCAACTCTCTGATATTACTATACCCAATACCCAATACCCTACTACCCTATTTTACACAGAATGCGGGGGCAATGCCGCACTGGCCGTTAACCGATATCTCCGCCCTGGGAGTAGAGCTGGGGCTCAGCGTGCAATAATTTACTGTGGACCCGCCGCTGGACGATGCTGTCCAAACCTCATGACTCCTGTAATAGGGAGAAGTATCCCTCTTCCCATACTTTAGCGTGCTTCCCTCTTTCAGATAGTATTCCAAATATGTCTGATTATACTGGTTCTCCCAAGTCCTATTCGAATACATGCCGACTCCCCAGATTTCCCACTCGGTGGGTATCCAGAGCTTGTCCTTAATCGGATCAACACCATCTTGTGCCGTATTGCTTATCTCCCGATTTGGCGCCCAGATGATATCCGTATTCATCGGCACTCCGGCATCTATTAAACCCTTCGTAAAATTCCCCTCTTCCAAAACTTCAGGGCTTGATACCTTCACCAGATACTTCCTCATACTGCTGCCCGCATACGCCATAGGCCCCCCCGCCCCATACATCGTCCGCACTACGGGCAGGTTCTGAAACTGCATCACGAGATGCGGCATGGCCTCCTCCACGCCCCCCTTATAATACCTGTTACCGGCCGCCCCCGGGTTAAACGAGTTCCGCCCGACCACGATTATCCTTAGCAAACTCCCTTTTTCTCCGAAATTAATATTATCTGGCTCGTCTATCAGCCCTAAATTGGTGTTGATACCGTCGCCACCCTGATACTCCTCCACGCGCAGGAACGGCAAATCCACATAATCCCCAAGACGGATAAAGTTCTCAACTTTCAGCTCGTTAATGGCATCATCTACGGGCTCTTTACTCAGAAACTCTAAATAATCATGTAAAGCCCTGAATGTTGCGTTTACTCTTTCCGGCCCTTCTGTTGTTACCCCAAGTTTTATCGCAAGATCCTGCTCAGCAGAGTCATATACCACGACCTTACAGGACTCACTCTTATCTCCGTTCTTTATCGTTATTTTTGTTTCCCCCGTGCTGACAGCAGTTACCTTCCCCTCCTGGTCCACGCTTGCTATAGTCTTATCCCCGCTTGTCCAGCGTATGCTCCCTACCATTCCCGGCCCTGTCATAGTATCCTCTAA
>JAITXS010000143.1 GCA_031284645.1 Spirochaetaceae bacterium
TGAAAACTCGTGTGAAACGCTTCCAGAGGTATATAATCAAAGTTTACGATGTTGATGGTGATGACATTGGGCAGGATTCGGTAATCGTCCCCTTCTGCCATTTTCTGTAAGTATTCCCGGCTCCAGTAGAACAGGGAACGTTTGCTCATATTGTGCAAGTTTTTAAGCTGTACCTCAATATTGATCTTCTCTCTCTTGTTGGTCAGGGCACGCACATCAAGTATACATTCTCCCAGGGTTATGGGTAGAAAGGGGTATGGGGGTTTAGTTCTTACCAGAATTTTCCTACCCATTACCCAACTCCCCTTGCCCCCAGCTTCGGGGTATGGGTAGCGGATGTCTGATATGACTATACCCAATACCCCGAACCCTATTACCCTTACTTAATGTCCTGTTCTCAAGGATTTCCACGGAGAGGAGTCTTTCTTTGCCCGGAGAAGAGAGTACGGCGTTTAAAAACGACAGGAGCTGTTCCTCATCGCCTTTTTCACCCAACAGTTTTTTGAACAGATAATCGTTTAACGGATGAACGTACGCAGACTGGAACTAATGTCTTGTCTGTGTTATCTTAGAATAACTGAACCTCAAAAACCGGTAAAAAATTCAGTTTGAGGAAGTATTCTGACATAAAGGAAGGGCGAGGAGAGATTATGGAGAAAATCGCGAGTTTTCAGGTGGATCACCTGAGGTTGAAACCGGGACTTTATGTGTCCCGCAAGGATAAGTTCGGGACTACTATCCTGACTACCTTTGATATTCGTTTTAAAGAGCCAAATAAAGAGCCGGTGATTGATATTCCGGCTTTACATACTATTGAGCATCTTGGAGCGACTTTTTTGCGTTCTCATCCGCAATGGAAGGATCGTATCGTTTATTTTGGCCCTATGGGTTGCAGAACCGGCTTTTATGTGATCCTTGAAGGTGAGCTGACAAGCCGTGATGCCGCGCCGTTGTTGATCGAGCTCATGGACTGGATCGAAAAATTCGAAGGCCCGATTCCCGGCGCTCAGCCGGCTGAGTGCGGCAACTACAGCGAACAGAATCTTAATATGGCGAAATGGGAGGCATCACGTTACGGCAGGCTTTTAAAAAGCGCGAAGGACGAAAATTTGTACTATCCTGTTTAACGGTGTTTGATGTCTTTTAAATCCTCATTGGCGTTCTCAATCCTGCTTGCACTTGTTCCGCCTGTATTATTTTTAGTGTTTTATAATAATACCGGAGGAAGGCAGTCTCCGCCTCCGTACGTGACACTTGTCCTTGATGAACGTGTCAATGAGAGAAATGTCACGAGCTTACTTAACAAGCATAATATAAAACATTTTATTTCAGAATCCACAACGAAGGTTTTTTTAAACGATTTTGACAGCATAAAAGAGGTGAGCCTTGACGAATACACCCAAAGACTCGAGCCTTTTGATCCGCGTAACGACGGGTATGCGGCGAAAGTCCGATCGATTTTTGTCGCGGAGGGTCTGCGGCGTATCTTTATCCCGAACCGTGACTTGAACGGATTTGGTGCCTCTCCTGAAAAAAAAATTGTCGAAGCATTGGAAGGTACGGAATATAAAGCCATTGATATTCAATCTCGGCGGCACAACAATACGATTGCCTTTATCCTGTTTGGTTTCGCGGCTTTTCTTATGGTTGTTACCGCAAGAAAAAACGCGATAGATAGTCATAATCCGTTTAAATTATGGTATATTCTTGCTGTGCTGCCATCTCTGGCGCTTCTTGTTCCCGCCGGGTCCCCGGGTTTTGCCTTGGCCGCCGTAAGTCTGGCGCTTTTTCAAAGCACGCAAGGAACGCTCCTTAGTTTTCTCATTACTTTGCGTTATAAACAAGGGGGGCCCTTTGCAGAAAAAGACCTTCAAACGAAAGATAGAAGCCATCCTCTTGATATAAAGCGGATACTGCTGGACGCTTTTCTTCCTGACTTGCCGCTTATTATCCCCCTTACGTTTCTTTTTATTGTGATTTGCCTGATCGGAGAGATATCCTTCGCACGAGCTGCCTGTTTCAGCCTCTTTTTATTTTTATCTTTTTTCTCAATGAGTTTTGCCGAATCGCGGCGCGGAAAAGTGACGCGCCATATTCCCTTTGTGTTTATCCCGATACGCTTAAATACACAAAAAAAATACCCCCTCCTGCCTGCTCCGTTTATAGCGGCATTTATTATTCAAATTATCGTGTCTTCATCCGGACAGACGGCGGTCATTGAGGATGGGCCTCTTGATTTTACCGTGTTTAACCAAGAGAATGTTTTGGTGAGCGAAACGGATTATAAAAAACATTTTGAATTTCAAAAAAACTTTGCCCATAGAAATCTTAACACGAGTGAAACAAGCGATAAAGAAACCCTGCCTTATCTTCACTATAATTTGGGAGCGGATGGATTGATATTATCCGCCGAGGCATATTATCAAAAAGATAACGATCCGATAAAACCGTGGACACTCGGTCCTCTTGTTGCCTTTCTTGGCGGCGGTGCTCCAAGCGGGGAAATCACGCTTGCAACGCGAGAAATTCCCGGCCCTCAGTCTTTGTTGACGGGATTTCTTGCTCTCTCTCTGTATATTCCTTATGCTTTCCTAAGGCATAGAAAAAAAATACCTTTTCTGTTATATAATGATAAGTAGGCGGCAGCGTGAAAGTTTATTCGTTTCCCCACGGCGGGATTTTATTTGATGATCCTTATGCTCCTTCCCGCGAAGGCAGCGTTCTCTCTTTTCTGCCCTGGCTTGTGGTAATACCTTTTATGCAAGACAACGGCAATATGTCCTCTCCGGTGGTACATTCCGGGGAGAAGGTACATGAGGGTATGTTGATAGGTGAAGCCCGGGGAGAAGACTCGGTAAATCTGCATAGCTCTATTCCCGGAAATGTTCTAAGGACAGTGTCTTGGGATATTGAGGATATATCAAGTATGATTAGCTGCCAGGGATTATTGATAAAGCTCGGGGGAGCGTTCGATAAGCTTGGCAAAGTGGCAAAAGAACAACAGTGGCTGGGTCTTTCTGCGCGGGAATTGCAGCATATTATTTCTGATTATGGGATTGTTGAAATGGAGGATTCCGGCAGGCCGCTTTCCGCCGTTATCGCACCGTACGAGGATTTAGGGCCTCCGCTTTCACTTGTTGTCCGTTGCGTTTTTGATGATGCATGGCTTGTTGCCGATTATGTTTTATGCAAAGAACGTCTTGATGAGCTTGCCGAAGGCGCGTTTATCGCGGCAAAAATGGTAAAAGCAGAGAAAATAATCCTTGCGGTGTCGGCTCCGGAAAGAAAGCTCGGCGAAGAGATCCTTGCCGCGATGCATCGTTTCTTGCGCGAAAATTCGATACACGGTATTGCCCCCCTGCTTGTCCTGGTCGGCTCCCGATACCCGCAGCGGCACCAGCGTGAGTTGGAAATAGTCCTTCGCCGTTTTGAAAAAAAAGAAAAAGAACAATTCGGGCCTTTTATTTATATGGGGCCGGCAACAATATGCGCGGTTTATGATGCGGTAAAATATCGAAAACCAATTCTGGACCGCTATCTGGCTGTCGGCGGATCGGCACTTGCCCGTCCTGCGGTTTTAAAAGTCCGAATCGGTAGCAGATTAAAACAGGTTTTTGAGGAATGTGGAGGCTTTATTTCGAATCCCAAGCGCATAGCAATCGGTTCGCCTTTTCTTGGCCGCGCTATTTCAAGCATGGATGAGCCTGTTATGCCCTATACCTCCGCAGTGTTTGCCGTTGCCGACAATGATAGTATCCTGAACTCGAACCCGCGGGTTCTTAGTATGCGCTCAATGTATCGCCATACGGATTTAAATAGCGAAAAAATGCCCTACGCTTCTGCAGTGCAATGTATCTGCTGCGGTGAATGTCGTACTGTCTGTCCGGTGGGCTTGGACCCTGAAAAACTCTATAAAAAAATCGTGGAAAACGAAATTGACGAGAAGATCAAATCACTCGCGATGAAATGTCACGGCTGTGGTTGCTGTGCGCTCGTGTGTCCTTCTTTTCTACCGCTCTCCCAGTGTATCGTTACCGTGATTCCGGTAACTGAACGTGATTCCCCCTTGAACATCCAGGATCAGGAGGAAAACTGATGGCACTACGGGCTAAAACACTCTATAACCGGCCTTTGGTTAATTTCTCCCGCTCAACGCCTGAACGTTTGATTCTTGTCTGCATCTGCGCGTTGCTGGCAATCGGGCAATCGGCTATTACTGATCGGGGAGCCTCTCTTATAGTCGCGCTCTCAGCGCTTTTCGGGGCGGTCGCGGCAGAGTTATGTTTGAATTATGCGCGAAGGAAGCCGGGCCTGCATGATTGCAGTTCCTTTGCCACGGCCTTGATCCTGGCGCTTCTTATGCCGAATACTATCAATCCCCTTATCGCCGGTGCGGCGGCGGTATTTGCCATTGCGGTCGTCAAGGGGAGTTTCGGCGGCTTCGGTTTGAACTGGCTGAATCCCGCAATCGGCGGCTGGCTTTTTGCCCGTTTTTCATGGGGCGGGGCCTTTAATCAAGCTATGGAAAATTCCCCATTTACCTTTCTCTCAAACCTGATAAAGGCAAACACCATCTCTTTTGATTCAAGCCCGCTTTCAATACTCAATGCAAACGGGTTTGGCGTGCGGAACGGAAACCGTATAACATCGTTTTTAAATGATACGGTATTTTCAGTGTTCAACATTGAATTACCGGTAAATTATTTTGATTTTTTTATCAATCCGGGTACGGGGATTATAGCGGACAGAGGGGTTTTCGGTCTGCTCCTTGGCTGCGCCGTGTTAATTGCCGCGAAAGCGAACCGTTTTGTCTTGTCGGTCATTTATCTTGCCGTCTATCTCTTCCTTCTCCGTTTTGCAGGCGTCTTCACCGGCGTTGGAGTATGGGGCTTTAGTGATATGCTTTTCTGCCTCTTGAGCGGAAGTACGCTTACCGCTGCGTTTCTGCTGGTCGTGGAGCCGGTGAGCGCCCCTAAATCCGTTGCGGGGAGGATAGTCGCTGTCGTGCTCGCCGCCTCGCTTTCATTCCTTTTCCGTTATACCAAAATGGAAATCTTTGGGGCTGTCCTTGCTGTTGCCTGTATAAACACCGTCACGCCCTTTATCAGACTCATTGAAGAGCGTTTCTTCTACGAAAGCAGCTATTTCAAAAAATGGCGTCTGGTGATTTCTATCAGCAGGAGTGTGCGATGAGTCTTCCGGAGAAAAAAAATACCTTTTTTGACCATATAGATGTGATTCTTTCGCCGCTGAGCAATTTTTTTGCCCGTTTAAACACAAAATGGATTTTTGTACTTTGGTTCTGCCTTTTTTTTGTTTTTTCTGTTTTGCTTTGGGGACTGAGTACCTCACTCCGCACCGATGCGGAAATAAAAACAGCAAATAAAATTCTTACGGAAAGTAGGGAAACTCGTAAAATAAGAGAAGTGCTTTCTCCCTGGCTGCTTCCCGGAAAAGTAACGCAGGCCGGAAACTGGTATGTGTTAAACGATAATAATATCGCGCTTATCTTTTCCGTGCCGATTGACGGTATTTTTGCTCCTTTCCTTGCGATCTTTGACGATAAAAACACTATTGACAAAATTTATCCATTAAGCAGAACGGCGTCTCGTTATGCCGAAAAGACAAGTCCCGGTATTCTTGATATATGGACGGCCCGTATCACCCGTGCCGCGCTCCATTTAAATAAAGCGCGGCGTTCAGAGACGGCGGGGCGGTATTAAATTGCTGTTATTAGTTAAGGAATAAGCATGATACCATACAACCGAAGTTTTATAAGTTATCTCCGCTCGCCTTTTACCTTGTTAAATGCCGCCGGAATAATTATTATCGCAAGCTCCCGATTAGCGTATGCGCTTATAAGCGTTTTGGCGATTATATGGGTGTATAGTCTTTCCGTTCTGATTACCAACGCCGCAAAAAACTGGTTCCCGAAAATCCTTAACAATTTACTTTCCGTCTTCCTTTTTTCCCTGCTTGCCGGTATATTTTATCTTTTTGTGTATATTCTTAATCCTTTTTTGGCCCGGGAAGTGAGTTTGTTAATCGCACTGGTTCCGACTCTCTGCTTCGCGAGCGGAATATGTCTTCGTGCTGAAAATCATGCGGCTCACGAGGCTTTATACCTCGCGTTTTATGAATCTTTGGGAATTGGTGTTTTTATCATTGCGCTTTCCTTAATACGGGAACCGCTCGGATACGGTTCGCTTTCCGTGCCCGGAAGTCTTTATGCCGTGTATGAATTATTTCATCTGGATATGATTTTCCCGATTCCGCTTGAGATAATGGCGGGTTCCACCGGTGCGTTACTCCTTCTTGGATATATTTTTATCATCTTAAGAATGGTTACGATACATTCAGAGAAAATCGATCGGCAAAAAAAAACCAAGGCGGAGGAAAAATGAACGCTTCATTATCGTTATTAGTTTTATCAGGTTTGTTCTTGAACCTTCCCCTGCAGCTGGGATTGGGTATAAAAGAAATATGGCGGGAACGCAACCGGCCGTTTTATATCCCTTTTTTTGAATGTCTTGTCCTTTTTTTATCAATCATCATCCAGTGGCTGCTTTTTTCGTTTATTTTTTCCCCGCTTAATTTAGGTTTTCTTAAATACTTTTTCATTTTTCCTTTGAGCACAGGAATATCCACCGGGTTTGAGCTTGTGTTTTCTTTGCTCTCTCCGCAATCCGCCGGAAAACACGGAAAGATTTTTTCATTTTCAGCTCTTTCGGGACTTTCTATTGCTGCCGTTTTGCTTGTTCTCTTTTTAGCCGATACAGTGGGAGATGCATTGATCCTTGATCTCGGCTTTTCCGCCGGTGTATATATTTCGATGATAATTCTTAAAGCCATCAGAATTCGTATCTCTGATGAAAAGAAAAACCCGTTTTTTTCAGGGATTCCGCTTTTGTTTATCTCAATGGGACTGCTTTCTCTTGTCTGGACCTCAGCCGCGATAATCTATTTAAGCACACAAGGAATATTTTAAGGATGAGCTCGGATATAAACATCATTTTGGGTTTTAACGCGCACCTTTCGTTTGCGAGTTCCGATGCGCTCTTTGAACAAATATACACAAAACAATTAAAACCGTTTTTTCAAATCGTGTATCAATTTCCCGAGATTCCCTTTACTTTGCATTTTTCAGGCTCACTTCTCTATAAAATAGATCGGATACATAGTGAACTTTCCTCGCTTATCAGCACAATGATAGACCGCAGACAGCTTGAATTGATTGGCGGCGGTTTTTATGAACCTATGATGCCCCTGCTTTCTTCTCAGGATCGTATCGGACAGATAGAATTGCTTACCACTTACCTGAGGAAATCGTTTAACAAGCGGGTTGCCGCATCTTATATTCCCGATATAGCGTGGGAACAGTCCGTAACAAGCGCGTTAAACGGTGCCGGTATGCTGTATACTTTTTTAGATGAAAAAAGATTTATTGATGCGGGTTTGAGTAGGGATGAATATAAAGTGCCGTGCATACATGAGGATAAAGGGAAAACCATCATTGTTTTCCCGGTTTTTTCAAGTCTACGAAAAGAACTGGCGAAAAAAAACGCAGCGGAGGTTTTTGACAATCTGCTGACAGAAAACAAAGATGAAAAACCTATCTATACGATTTTCCCGGATTTTTTTCCGGAGGATGGGATTACGGATATTGCGCGGGAAGATTATATCCGGTATTTCTTTGAGACAGTTTCGCAATTTTCGAATAATATTAACTGGACACTTCCCGGAAAGGCTTTAAAAAGCTTCCGGCCCTCACATAAAGTTTATTTTAATGACAAGGCAAGCAAACAATTTTTAATAGAGTATCCGGAAGCCGGCTTAATTTACGCAAAAATGGTTTGGACAAAATCACTTATTGATCAGTTAAAAGGCGATAAAGAGAGAAAGCACAGTGCGCAGGAAGAGTTGTGGAAGGCGCAGGGATACACACTTTTTTGTTATTCCGGTCAATATGAAAATTATTTTAATCATGACTGTAATTCAGGGCTTATCCCCCAAAACAACGAAAAGCGTTTTGCCGAAATCCAAAACGCGAAAGTCCGCAGCGCGGCATATTCTTCGATGATCCTTGCCGAAAGAACAACGCGGGAAAAAGGCGATTGGAAAGCCTCCCTCATCTCTTGGGACTTTGACCTTGACGGCATAAATGAATATTTGTTTCGGGATGAACTGATGAATTGTTTTGTCCGCCCGCAGGGGGCCGCCCTGTTTGAGTTGGACTTTTTTCCTAAAACATGGAATTATCTGAACACGATCCAGGTCTCTCCTCTTCCCGAGCGGTCTTTCTTTGATGTAATTGCGGGAAACGAGTTTAATATTCGGGATACAAGCTCACTTTACTCATTATTGCGGGAAAGTGACGGGGGAAAAAGCCGCCTGAGAATCTGCGGCAATGAGTTTTTTGAATGTGTTGATATGGACAGGATGCAAGAATGGGCGCTTTTCAAGCTTCCGAAAAATGAAGGCGCTTTCGGCGCTATCGAAGTCGAAAAAGATTGTAAATTAAACGGTAATATTTTTACCATGCATTACAAACTCCGCAATACCGGCGAGTTTGCAGAGTTTCAATTTATCACATTTATTGATTTTTCATTTCCCGATGACTCCGAGAAAAATCTGCGTATCTTTGCCTACAACACATATAAATCATTCTCCCAGAACAGTAAAAAAAACGCGATCCCCAACGCAGAAGTCTATGTCTCACATGTTGAGGCAATAGATTTTCAGGATTTACAAAACGAATCAATTATTAATATCAGTGCCGAGAGTGCTTTTGATGCGTTTATTGAACCTGTCTTTGCCTCTTACAAAAACGCAGCGGCAGAAGTGCTGGAACAGTACCAATTTACCCGCCTTACCGCGCTGCGCCCGGTCTCACTGGAACCCGAAGCCATAGTCGAATTTACATTTAAACTCGGTATTTTTCATTAGCGTTATCCCGAATCAAGGGTGTCGGGGTTTCGGGAATAGATATCCTGCCAGTTCAAAACAATTTAAAATAAAAGTTATAAAATATACAAATAAATAAAGAAAAAAACTGGAATTTTTGTATTTTTTAGCCGATTATTAGATCGTTAATTGTACCGTTTAATCGGCCCGTAATTTTTTTTAAATCGAGAGGCAGAATGAAATGTTCTTTACAACGGCGACTGTTCCCGAAATACGCCAACCCATTTCTTTACGCGTTTGTTTTTTTTATGATAATCTCCACGAAGGGGTTTTGCGCGGATCCGGATCCCTCTGATATTCCCGGCACAGAAAGTATTCTATGGTCTCATATAAGAAGCGGTGGTTCTGTCGTTAATCTTGTTGAAAACACTGATGCAACGGACGGAGGCATTGAAAAACTTCTTGGCGGCATGAAGGATGTTTCTTTTTATAGATTGAAAAGAGGCGGAACAGGGCTTATTTCTGCGGATGATATTGTTCTTATAAAAATAAATTCGCAATGGTCGGAGCGGGGAAGTACAAATACCGACCTTTTAAAAGGCCTTATTGGGTATATTCTGCAACATCCTGATGGTTTTAAAGGCGAAATTATTGTCGTTGATAACGGACAGGGGAATATGGGTTCCGCAAGCCATGTCGGGAAGCTGGACTGGGATTTGCCGAACTCAAAAGATATAAAACAAAACACCCAGCTTGTGATCGATGCTTTCGCGGACCAGGGATACAAGGTCTCCGGTGTTTTATGGGATAAGCTTACCCAAAAGAGTGTCCGTGATTTTGACACCGGGGATAATTCCGACGGCTTTGTAGTTGAACCTGTTGTTAAAAGTAACGGGGTTCGGATTAGTTACCCTAAATTTACGACTAAGTACGGAAGTGCGTTGAGTCTCAAAAAGGGACTTTGGGATTCGCTTGCAAAAAAATTCATTTCGGATAAACTTAAAATAATCAATGTGCCGGTTCTAAAATCAAATAATTTTAATCAGGTAGACGGCGCACTCAGCTCCTATTTGGGGACATGCTCAAACGCGCTTACCGATTCATCGGTACAGAAAAACATAAACCAGGGCGGACTTGGAGAGCAGATGATTAATATCCGTTTTCCCATCCTGAATATTCTCGATATGATTTATATAGCGCCGGAGCGTGGGCCTGTTTCTTTTTATAAGGGGGCGCTTCAAAAAAATATGATCGCGGCAAGCACCGATCCCGTTGCGCTTGATTATTGGGCGGTAAAAAATGTTTTATACCCTGCTGCATCCGGTCAAAAGCAGGCCCTGTTGCTGGATCCCGATAATAAAAACCAGGGAAGTTTTGGTTACTGGCTTGGGAAGTGCCTTCTTGAGCTTAATAAGGTGGGAATACCGGCTACCATGAACAAAGATTTCATAAAACTTACGATTATCACGGGCTAAATCGGGCACAGATCAATCGCTATAAAAAAATTAAAGAAATAAAAGAAGTATGCCGAAATTATAAATGTTGGAAGCATAGTTCCCCTCCCAAATCACTATGCTTCCGATTGCCTCAAGGGCAGGGCCGGTGCAATAACCGGCCTTTTTTTATGCCCAAATCAGGACTTAGCGATCCGCTCTCCACATTCAATCCGAAAAATCCACCGTGCGCTTGCAAGCAGCTCTCAGTTGATTTATGCTAAAGCTATGCGTCTGTTAAAAGGCTTCGTCCTGTTTATCGCGGCTGTTTGCCTGTTTTCTGCCTGTGATGGTCTTACAGGAAAGCTGAAACTTATCGAAGGGAACTTTTTTTTCTCCCGGGGAAAGTTCAACGAGGCCATCGGCGTCTATCTTGAGGCGCGGGAGGATCAGAGGCTTGCCCCTTATGCGGATTTTGCACTTGGCACGACCTATCTTGTTCTGGAACAGGACGATACCGCACTGGAACGGTTTTCCACGGCAGAACAAAATCTGCCTTCCAATGGAGAAAATCGTAATCTTCTCTACCGTATTCGTTATAACAGGGGAGTAGTCAAATTTCAGCAGGGCGATTTTGAAGGTGCCGCAGATGATTTTCGGGGAGCGCTTGAAACCGATAGCTCGGCACGGGATGCAAAACAAAATCTTGAACTAAGTTTGGTTTCGCTTTATATGAAGAATCAGGCATCCGGCATTCAGGAAATACGGACAAGCACGATTGCCGAAGAACAGGATAAAAAACGCAGCGAGATTATCTTCGATTTTGTGCGTCAAAAAGAAGTCGATAAATGGAAAAGCTGGGAATGGACAGGCGGTGATGAAGATGATGGCCCCGATTATTAAGCACGCAGGAAGAATTTCACCACGAGGGACACAAAGGGGAATAGGGTTTGGGGTCATGGGTAGAGGGTTTTGGTTTTACCAGAAAGCCCCTACCTAATACCCCAATACTCCTAACCCTTTGCTTCGGGTAGGGGGTAAAGATATCTGATCGCGCCAATACCCTGTACCCTAAACCCTTACCCCTATTCTTCTTTCCGTCCTTCGTGTCCTTTGAGCTTATTAAATCTTATATTAAATTGTGGGTCAAGTTTAGCTGCCGGAGGCGGGGAACGGCTTATCCGATCCAATCTTTGCGCTCAAGGTACTTAATTTCGTTTAAGGCTTTCGTTTGAAGCAGGCCCGTCTTCCGCTACAACGCCGATGCAGGTGGCCACGGCACGCTCAAAGCCCGGGAGGAAACGGTGGACAGGTTTGTTAATCAGACGGATGCTTCCGTTTTTGTTGACAACAAGACTTGATGATCCGCCGCCGTCAAGATTAAGGGCATCTTGTGCGCCGAGTTTTTGAAGAATTTCCGCGCTTTCCGCTTCACTTGCGCCAATGCTGGAATATTGTCTGCCGTCAATGACAAGCATGAAGAGCACAGAGCCGTTCCCGTTTAAAGCAACGGCTGTCCGTGGGTGGCGGGCCTTGCGCTGCCTTATTGATTCGGGTATAAGACCGTCTTTAAGAAGTATACGAAATCCGCCGACCGCCAAATCAAAATGATCCTCGTTTTTGATCTCGGCTTGATTCAGGATCGCGGCATCGCCATTCTTCCAAAAGACAATTGCCCCGTAAAGCGGCGATGGAGGAGAAAATGCAACACCGTGATTAACAAAAATGCCGATGATTTTGCGTGTTTCATATTCTTTTGCTGAAACAGGGTCAAAGGGACCGGCGTTTATCGCGGCGAGACACGCGTATTTTCGGGCGAAAGTGCTTACTTTGGTGCTTAGGATAGTACCGTCCGTGTTTTCAGCATCGTTCATCACGATTTTGACATCTGCTAAATTGATACGGAGCGCGTAGAATTCCAGCTTGGGACTTTCTGTTTTTCCCCGTGTAATGTCCACGCCTTTTGTTAGTATTTCCCACCGGGCTGTCCATTCCTCAATACTCCGGGAAACGTGCGCTTTTTCACTGAATACGGCGGCATTTGAGTTGAAGCTGGCGCATGAACATAAGCATATAACAACTACCGGTAAAATGCTTTTTTTGTATAGACTCCCTCCGAGTCTTGACATTGACCGGAAGAGACGTTGAACGATAGCTCCTGAAAAGAGAATTGCCGACTGCCGCATTATGTTAATTTATCACAATTTCCCCGCATAATATACTGAATACCCTCATTTGTGCAGGATAATAAAACACGAATTCCGAAACTGAGATCTTACGATGAAAAGAGAATAACGAGACAAAAAAACGCTGTTCCGGCTGACGCATAGGTATGTCTACGAATTACAGGATATGTTAAGGTCTATACCATCCGCTGTTATACCATCCGCTTGACAAAAACCCGCCATTCATCATATACTAACATCATGAGGAAAGGGGTGAGA
>JAITXS010000168.1 GCA_031284645.1 Spirochaetaceae bacterium
AAGAAGCCAGGGAAATGCTGAAAAGTAAAAGTAGCGTAATTGGGTAGTAGGGTCATTGGGTAGAGGGTTTAGTTCTTACCAGAAATCTACTACCCTAAACCCCGAACCCTTGCTTCGGGGTAGATTATACAAAGGAACGCGCGATCTGGTCGACCAAAAGGCCCCATCCGTTAACCATAACAAATAAAATCAATTTAAAAGGCATGGAAATCATAACCGGTGGCAGCATAATCATACCCATAGACATTAAAGCGCTTGCAACAACCATATCAATAATAATAAACGGAATAAAAAGCAGTATGCCTATTTTAAAGGCAATGGTTAACTCGTTCAGGATAAACGCGGGAATAAGTACATAGGTCGGCACATCGGCAAGTGTTTCAGGGCGCTCAAGCCCTCTCATCGCCATAAAGAGGCGTATATTTTCAGGATCAGATCGCATCTGATTATACATAAAAAGACGTAGCGGGGCCTCGGCTTCGCGGTATGCCTCCCCGGCGCTTAGAGTTCCCTCCGATAAGGGGCGTATGCTCTTTGTGTAAATAGTGTCAAAGGTAGGCCACATAATAAAAACGGTTAAAAAAAGCGAGATGCCGAGTATGACCTGATTCGGCGGAACCTGCTGGAGCGACAAAGCCCGTTTGACAAAATCAAGCACAATGGAGATACGAAGAAAGCTTGTCATCAGCACAAAGATACTCGGCGCAAGGGCCAATACCGTAAGAAGAAGGAGGAGTTGGACGCTAAAAGCCACTTCCTGTCCGCTTGCCGGATTACGTACGCTCAGATCGATAAAGGGAACAACCGGTGAATCGCCCGGAATACTCGCCCTGCCCTGAGTTGCCGCCCCGGGAAAGGGAATAGGCGGCGGCATACCCTGAGCCGATACTTCAGACGGCGCGCCAAATGCCATTAGCAGGCAAAATACAAAAAGTGCTCTCATCACTAAAACAACACTAACATAGAGCACCGAGTTTTTCAATGAGGCACCGCGCCTACTTGCGGAAAACACGTTTTTTGGGGATTATAGAAGCAATGATTGAACTAAACGATTATCTGAAAAAACTGAAAGAGGCGCTTGGCGCGCGGCAGGATTGGCTTGAGCGTTCTGATATGCCCAAGCTCAAGGAGGATTTCCGCGCTTTTCATACGGCGCTGGCCGTGATTTACAATTTTTTTGTAAAAAAAGGCTATATTGCCGATGACCCGTACCGGAATGACGCAAAAACAGGCGATCTTAAAGTGCCGGAAGCGGGTGTCGTCAACGAGGCGAATAAACGCGATCAGATCGGGCAGTGGATGTCCTCTTTGATCAAGGAGATTGATTTTCTCACCAATTTTTATCAATTTAGTGTTGAGAATTTTTCTCAGGGTAAAATAAAAATCATGATGGGGCTTATCAAGTATATTAACTGGACGAGGCTCTCATCTGATACGGATACTCCGGTCACACAGGCGGTAAGCGGGATTATTACGACAGCGCGGCGCTCCGGCAGCGATCCTGTCGCGTTGACCATGCTCGGTGACGCGGTATCAAAGCTGGAAATCACGACTGAATCAATTGCGAATCATCTGAAGCTTATTAGTGATTTTAACCGTGAACAGTATAAGTATGATTTGCGCATCAATGTTACCAGCGCAATACCACAAAATGAATTACAGATTGCCACGATAAAAAAGAGATTTGCTTCTGTGTGCCCAAAGGAGCCCTTCTATCCCGAACTTGCCGAAGAGCTTATCCGGGAAGATATTTCCGAGAAGGGTGCCGCATTGCGGGAAGCAGTGCTTAAAAAACTTGCCGCTTCCGGTGAAAAACAGAAAGTTGCCAAACAAGAGGTAGATTACAAAGCGATTGTTATTGATGCTCTTAACGCGATTGGCGGTGCTGCTGTAACTTTAATTGAAATTTCGATAAAGCTCTCAGCCAATTATGAGCTTATGAATAATAAAAAAAATGGTGTCTGGGACAAACTATGCAAACTCATTCAACAGATGACCAATCATGAAGCGGATCCTGTTTTTTATGACATTAGCTATCAGGATCCTAATAAGGGAACAACAGTCCGGGAAAGGCTTAATTACAGTACCTTTAGCGCCGTTATCGAAAAAAAATCAAAAATACTGAACGCGCTTGCAGCGCGGGGGTCTGCGGCAGCCAAGCTGGAGGCTATGGATGAAAGTCAGCTTGTCGACATCCTGCAACGCAATACAAAAGATATGCTTGCCATACATAAAACCCTAAGCGCGCTGGATAGTTTTTTTAAAACGAATGTTGGTCACGCTGATCGCGGGAAAGTAAGAGGTATTAAACCTGAGCTGGGAGCACTCAAGAACGCGATCTCACGGGCAAACCAAAAGATGCAAGAATATCAGTCTCTTAAAGAAGAAGCCGAGCAATTCAAAAAACTTGGTATTGCCAAAGTGGATTAGCTGCCGCGCAGGGCGCGGCAGCTGAAACGGGAGGATCCTTAAAATAAAGCTCTTACCTCGGTCAATGAAGTGCAGCGCCGCCATACTGTTTCCAGGATTTCTGCGGGAGGCTCAAGCAAATCTTTAATAAAGATAGAACGTATACCGGCGGCCTTGAGTGCACGCAGCCCTGCCGGAGAATCTTCAAGTCCCGCACACGCGGAACATTCAAAGCCTAATTTTTCGGCGGCGCGTAAAAAAATATCGGGCGCGGGTTTACCGTGGCTGACTTGGTCTCCGGTAATAACAAACGCAAAGTACTGCTCTATCGCGCCGCACTTTAGTTTCCAGCGTCCCCGCTCTGCCCATGTTGATGTTGCAACCGCCATAGGAATCTTTTTATCTTTAAGATAGTCAAGAAGGGAAAGGAGACCCGGCCTGTGCGGTATCCCCTCCCGCTCAAAGCGTTCCACTTGTTTACAGTTTGTTTCCCCGTATATTTCATCAAAAGGGAAATCCTGTCCCATATTTTTGCACAAAAAATCTTTCGTGGCTCTGTTGTCAATACCTATTGTTTGTATAAGGATGTCTTCGCTTATATCCCATCCCCGCGTTTCACTTATCTTTTTAAAATCAGAAAGAAAGGGACGTTCGGTGTCAAGCATAAGCCCGTCAAGATCAAAAATCGCGGCCTGTGGTTTTATATTTATTTCTGTATTCATGTTTAAACTCCCGTGCTCTTTTTCATTACGGCTCTCCCCAGACAATTTCATAAGAAAGCGGTGTTTCGACTACCAAAATATCAAGTAAAGAAATATCGAATTCTGCTGTATTATCTTTATAAACGCCGCCTTTAATTCCGCTTATCTTTGCGGGGAATTTGAGCGATACCTTGATGCGGGAAGCGGCAATTTCCTGTGCAATCGCGCCTCCGTAAACAGCACTGATTAAATCAAGATACTCTTTTTTCATAAGTTCTTCCCCGGTAACAAGGGGTGCCATAATAGAGGATAGATAGCTGCTTAATTCCGGAGATAAAAGAGCAATGAGCTTGGGGCCGTTTGTCTTGTCCAGATAAAACACTGTTTTTCCGCCGTGCCCTTTTTGCTCCCAGCTTACAAATTGAGACGCCGGGCCTGCGGTGCCGGAGCTTTTACTGATAAGTTCATCAATCTTGGTGATAACAAGTTCACCTTCAATTGAGTCCGCGGTTTTATTGATAAAAAGCGCTTTTTCAATGCCCGGGAGTCGGGAGAGGGATGTATTCAGCATCTGTGCGTCAAGCAGCACAGATTGGGACGCTCCTGTCCCTGATAGAATACGGCTCATCATAGCGCTTGCTTTGGGCCCCAAGCCTGCGTTTATGCTTAAATCTGCGCGGCCGGCGGCATTGAGCGTTCCGCTGATCCGGGCTGAACATCCGATGCTCAGCGCGCTTAAAAACAAGACGCTTATGATACAGGATAGTCTTTTTTTCATTGTTAACGAGTCTCCTTCAGATAGATATGATGTTATAAGCAGGGTAGGAACAAGACCTGTTCCCCGCCCTGAGTTCTCAATCCTCTTACCTGCTTTTTTGAAATAATCATTTCCGGACGGGCACGGGATTAAACACGAAGGCTTTTACGAATAACATAAAACGGGAACTACCAGCCTTTTTGTTCACTGAATTGACTATAGACAGGTAAATCCAAAATACCGGAAAGCTTAAGTATTGGGTTAGCCGCAATTTCAGCGTCTTCCTGTTCCGGAAGTACCGGTGTTTTTGGCATCCTGAACGGACGCGAGGATACCAGCAGAAATTCTTCGTTGTCCAAAATCGCACAAAGTTCCACCCGATAGGCGCAGTCCGTACCTTTCGGATAAAATTGCCCCCATTCCTCTTCCCCCGGGAAGTTCAGATAACGAAAATCATCAAAATTTTCAATATGCGCGCTTAGAATGGTATTTCGCCCTTCTCCGCTTGCACAATCGGTTAAAAGCACCCTGATATTATACGCACTAAAGCCCTGTTTCTGCTCGTATCTTTTTCTGTCCGATCCGCTGATTTCCCAAAAAACATACACCCAAAACGGATCCCTGATTAATACATCAAGATAAGTAAATGCATATTGCTTCGGAAGCGGCACCGGCGGCGGCACATCAAGCAAGGTTTTTACAAGCGGCGCGAGATCCGGCTGATCAAGATGAAGCACCTCATCCTGCTCCCCGACAAATTCCTGACGATAAAGGCTTAAACAGGGAGCACATTCCAAAAGTTCACCGATAACAAGCGTTCTGTCAAATCCCGGCGGAATATCAATATCAAAATTGCCCGCCAAAGAAGAAAGTTCCCTCGTTGTAAGCCATTCCAAATACGGCAAATTAATTTTTTGACTCATAAACCTTCTTTATTTTACGCTCCGAAAATTCTGATTACAGCTATTTCCTCTCGTCCTCTGTTATTATCTTATCATTTCTCCACGCCATGCGGCAAGGGCTTTTTTAAAAGCATCCGCCGAGGCTTTGATCAGTTTGTCGTTTACGCAATAGGCAAAACGCATCCATCCTTTTTTACCAAAACCGGCACCCGGTACGCCGAGTATTAAATATTTTTTAAGGTGTTCACAAAAGGCAAGATCGTCTTCACCGGCATCTGTTTCCTGTGCTGCCCTCCCCTTCCGGTGCGGAACTTTTGCGAATATATAAAAAGCACCTTCGGGTTCGGCATAATGAATATCCACTGCGTCAAGCACCTGTTTAAAGGCGTCCCTCCTTTCCCGGTAAACGGCAATATTTACGGTTTCTTTTGTAAGACGCTCTACACAGCGCTGCATCAGGGCCGGCGCGTTGACAAAACCGAGCACCCGCGTTGCGTAAATCAAGGCTTCTGCAAGGAGAGCGGCTTCATCGGCATCCGGGGAGAGGGCAATATAACCAATACGCTCACCGGCAAGGGAAAGGCTTTTTGAGTATGAGCTTACAACGATAGAATTCTTGTAGGCATTTAAAACCGGCGCTGTTTTGATACCGTTAAAAACAATCTCACGATACGGTTCATCAGCAATCAGATAAGGGTAACGTCCGGTTTTCTCTCCGTGGAGAGACAGGATAGCGGAGAGCGCCTTGAGAGTTTCGCTCGTATAAACACGCCCTGTCGGATTATTTGGCGAGTTGATCAGCACGGCTGCCGTTTCGTTTGAAAGCGCCGACCGAATACCCTCAAGGTTCAGGTTAAAATCATCTTCGGTTTCAACTTCGATAATATTTCCCCGGTGATTTTTCGCATAAGCGCGGTACTCCATAAAATAAGGCTTGTTGACAATAACTTCATCCGCCGGATTCAGAATAGCCTTAAACACCGTGTTCAGCGCACCGGCCGCACCAACCGACATGATGACATGAGAGCTGTCAATTAAAACACCATGCTCTGCCGAGACTTTTTCCGCTATAGCGGCGCGGGTTTCAGGATAACCGGCGTTAGGCATATACCCGTGTACTCCCGGAGTCTCCTCGTTTACCAATTCAAGCAGGGTCTTATGAAAAGCGGGCGGCGGAGAGAGATCGGGATTCCCCAGCGAAAAATCAAATATATTTTCCGCGCCGTGTATTTTTTTAAGCGCCGCACCTTCCTCAAACATCTTTCGAATTAAGGAAGACGAAGAGAGCGCATCTTTAACTTCTTTCGCGATAG
>JAITXS010000002.1 GCA_031284645.1 Spirochaetaceae bacterium
AATGATACATTAGAGAGAGAGGATTTTAGATGATTGTTATTCTTTCTAAAGACATTTCAATACACGACAAAGAGCTTATCCGCTCTTTGTTGCAAAATAATGGGTACAAGGTACGGGAACAGCTATTTGGTGATGATCTGCTCTTCTCAACTTCGGGGAAGGGACAGATTAATAAACGCGAACTGGAAATTCTTCCCGGGGTGGCACGGGTTGCCGAAACAACAAAACCTTATGAACTGACGTCCCGCGAGACGAAAGCCGAGGATTCGATTGTTTGCGTTGGTCCGGTAAAGATCGGCGGGGAACGGATTACGGTAATTGCCGGCCCGTGTGCGGTTGAAAGCCGTGAACAAATCAAGGAAATTGCCTTTGCAGTGCGTGAGTCAGGAGCAGTGCTTCTTCGGGGCGGCGCATATAAACCGCGGACAAGTCCTTATTCCTTTCAAGGCTTGGGCATGAAAGGGCTTGAGTATATGAAAGAAGCCGGTGAAGCAACGGGTATGCCTATTGTTACCGAGGTCGTTTCTTCGGAAATTGCCGTTGACATGAAAGATTTGGTCGATATGTTTCAAATCGGCGCCCGTAATATGCAAAATTTCGAACTGTTAAAAAAAGTCGCCTCGCTTGGAAAGCCGGTTTTATTAAAAAGGGGTCCTTCAGCAACAATGGAAGAATGGCTGCTTTCCGCCGAATATCTTTTAGCAGGAGGCACCAAGAATGTCGTGCTCTGCGAGCGCGGTATTCGCACTTTCGAGACTTTCACCCGCAACACTCTTGATATTTCAGCTATTCCCGTGATAAAAGCACTCTCTCATCTGCCGGTAATCGTTGACCCAAGTCACGCAATCGGAATACGGGCACACATAAGCGCGGCGGCTCTTGCATCTATTGCCGCCGGAGCGGACGGCTTAACTATCGAAGTACACAACAATCCCGACAAGGCATTTTCCGATGGGCCTCAATCGCTTTATCCGGAACAATTTGAAAAACTCATGCGGGATATTGAGTCCTTCTCGCCGGTGCTTGGTAAAGAATTACTGCGCCTTCCCAAAGAAACACCTAAAAAAAATGATCTCTCCGGCGTCTGGTCAACGGCATTTTCCCTTGTCGGCGAAAAAGTTGCCTTTTCCGGAAGGAGCGGAGCTTTTGCCGAACGGGCTCTGATCAACGCGTTTGGCGAAGATATGCTGAGGCTTCCGGTAACAACATTTTCCGCTGTGTTTGACGCAGTACTCGATGGATCAGCGGTCTTCGGGATCATTCCGATAGAAAACAGCCTTGCAGGCTCAATCCACGAAAACTACGACCTCTTTCTCCGTTATCCTGACAATGTTATTGTCGGTGAAATCAAGCTCCGCATTGTCCATTGCCTTATGGCTATGGAAGAAACAAATATTGAAAATATAAAAACAGTCAGAAGTCATTCGCAGGGCTTTGCCCAATGTCGGGAATTCCTTGATAAACACAGCGAGTGGAATTTGGAGATATGGCCCACAACAACAGACGCTGTTCAGTCCATAGTAAAAGAAGGAGAAGGCGCGCTTGCGATTGCTGCAATCGCCTCGGAAGCGGCGGCAAAGGCCAATAATCTAAAAATTCTGAAAGCAGGCATAGAAAATAACCCTCAAAACTACACCCGTTTTGTTATTATCGCGCGGCGGCAGGACGGAGACAGACAGCTTCTTCCTCCGGGTATGGAAAACACCGCCCCAAACAAAGCCTCATTAGTCTTTTCGGTTAAGGATGAGCCAGGATCTCTCTATGAGTGCCTAAAAATTTTAAGCGGCGAAGGAATTAATCTTTCAAAACTCGAAAGCCGCCCGATTTTAGGACAGCCGTGGAATTATCTTTTTTATGTTGATGTAACAATCCCGCCCGATCAAAAGGTTTTCGAGCGAGCCTGTAAAGAACTAAAATCAAAGTCCGAAAAGTTCCACTTTTTAGGCTCTTATCACGGAGTCTAACAAAGAAGATGCGGGGAGCGTTTTTGCCGGTAAAACGTACAGCCGGTAAAAACGGAAAAGTTATTTTTTCATCTCCCCTGTCTCCTCATTCGGTCATTTTTTTCCTCGTTCCGGCGGCTTCCGGTACCCCCACTGATTAACAGAGCCTCGGGTAGAGACTACTGATCATTCAAAACCCAAAAACGTTTGAATAAATTTTTCAGCATCAAAATCTTTTAAATTTTCATATTTTTCGCCATCGCAGATAAATAAAACCGGAAGACAGAGTTTTGCGGCAAGCGCAAAGACAATGCCTCCCTTGGCGCTTGAGTCCATTTTAGTTAGAACAACGCCGTCTATACGGATCGCTTCACTAAATGTTTCCGCCTGAACAAACGCGTTTGATCCGGTCGTTGCGTCCAACACAAGATATTTTAAATAATGAATCGCTTTAGCGCTGCCATCCTGTGTTTTAAAACGCTCAATAACCCGATCAATTTTTTTTAGTTCTTCAACAAGAGCCGATTTTGTATGCATACGTCCGGCAGTATCGGCAATAAGCGGATTGTAATTTCCCGCTCTTGCCGCTTCCAGCGCATCATATATCACGGCTGCCGTGTCTCCGTGTTGTTTGTGAGCGACAACGCGGACGCCAAGCCGCTCTCCGTGGATGACAAGCTGATCTATCGCGGCGGCACGGAACGTATCTCCGGCAGCAAGGAGAGGCTTTGCTTCTTTACTAAAGAGACAGGCCAATTTTGCCGCTGTGGTGGTTTTTCCAACACCGTTTACACCAAGCAAAAGAATAACATTTAATGCGCCGTCGCGGAATTGATTATCCTCCCGCACGCTGTTCGCGATATATGCGTGTAAAATCATCCTGAAAAGCTCTTTTGCCTTTTCCGGAGTGGTAATTTTTTCTTTTTTGCAACGCACTTGCAGTTCTTCAACGCTTTGAGATGCAAGAGATACGCCGAAATCCCCTTCAACAAGCAAATCCAGCAAATCATCAAAGAATTCATCCGTTAATTCATTTTTTATACCAAAAAAGGATTTTAACTTCTCACTGAATTTCATGACACTACGCTTTCTGTTTGGGAAGCGCTATTATTTTTTTAAGCTCGGGATTTTTCTCAAGATCTTTTTTGAGTCCCTCGGCTCGTGCTTTGTTTACATAATCTTTACCCGCAAAAGAATAGGTGAATTTTGTGTGAACATCGTAACTGCCTTTAAGCAGCGCATGAGCATCCTCAGTCATCACCAGTTCCTCGTCTGTCGGAATAACATAAATCGGAATGGGAGAATTGTCCTTTGAAATAATAAATTCACCGTTTCGGCTGTGCGCCGCCTTGTTTTTCTCATCGTCAAGCTCTATGCCAAGCCGTCCAAGCCCATGAGTAAATTTTTCACGCATCCAGGGAGAAAACTCTCCGACACCCGCCGTAAAGACAAGCGCATCACATTCACCGCCAAGAGCGGCAAGGTACCCGCCTATATACTTCCTCACGCGATGGGCTTCCATTTCCTGTGCGAGAAGCGCCTTCTTGTCGCCTTCTTCAGCGGCTTTGTTAATATCACGGCGATCCGAATACTGACCGGTAATACCCAAAAGACCCGACTTCTTGTTGAGTATGGTTTCCATGTCCTGCGGGCTTATTCCGGCTTTACGCATGATGTAGAAAGGCAGGGCGGGATCTATGTCCCCGCTTCTTGTACCCATAATCAGCCCTTCAAGCGGCGTAAGCCCCATTGAGGTATCAAAAGAACAGCCGTCTTTTACGCAGTCTACGGATGAACCGTTACCGATATGGCAGATAATCAGGTTTGTTTTTTGAGGCTCTTTGCCCAGCAGTACCGCAGCGCGTTTGGCAACATAGAGAAAAGAAGTTCCATGAAAACCATAACGTCGCACTCCGTATTTTTCATACCATTCGTAGGGGAGCGCGTAGAGGAAAGAAGCCTCCGGCATAGTTTGATGCCATGCTGTATCCATTATCGCGCATTGCGGGACGCCGGGTAGTATCTTTGCCGCTGCCTCAATACCCATAATATTTGCCGGGTTGTGAAGCGGCCCGAGATCCTTAACCTGCTCAAAGATTTTCAATACATCGGGAGTAACAATCACTGACTTGGTAAACTTGTCCCCGCCGTGTAAAACACGGTGTCCCACAACTTGAATGACGTTCATATCAGCAATAACACCGTGTTCTTTGTCAACCAGCGTTTTTACAATCAAATTGACTGCGTCCGTATGAGTCGGACAGTCCTGTTTTTCCGTATATTCGCTCTTACCCTTTGCTTTGTGTTCTATCCACGAACCCGGAAAAGTAACCTTCTCAACCACGCCGACAGCGAGCACTTCTTTTGCTTCCCAGTCGTAGACCTGATACTTTGCAGACGACGATCCGCAGTTTAATACTAAAATAATCATAAATATAGCCTCCGTTTGATAATAAAAAATCTTAAGAACTTGTACAAGAACTTATATAGTATATAGTCTATGGAAATGGGGGTATAGAGCAGAGAAAAATATACCGGTTTTCCGGCTAAAACAATCCGCATCGGCTTCCGGCGTATTTTCACTTATTCTCCGTTAAAAATGAAGATCGTGAATTGCCGGAATTTTAATTCTTCCGTATGAAAATATTTTTATACCCATCGTTTTTTAAACGTAAAAAAAGCGCGGCGCTTTCACCTTCATTCATAGGGCCTATCATAAGCCTTAACGCATCTCCGTTCCCTGCACTTTGAATAAGAAGCGGAAGTTTATTATTGTTCAGATGAGAGATTGTCCTGTCAATGTCTTCTTTCTGCGTGAACGATCCAAGCTGAACATAATAGCTCCCCCGCTCCAGTTGTTTTATCTTCGGCAGAGCATCGGAAGCTGAGGGAAGCGCGGGCGGGACAGG